>CAIPUJ010000097.1 GCA_903868205.1 uncultured bacterium
AAAAATAACATCATTATATTTTCTATCCCTCTCAGTGTTTGGGACTATTCCTTTTGTAGTAATACCTATTTTCTCTTTTTCTCTTACAAAACTTTCAAAAAATCTTTGGGGAATAAAATCAATAAGTTCACCCGCTGTTGAAAAGGAAAGCATTTCATATGGTTTCTGATTAGTTATCATGTCTGTGTAGATAGATAAGATATTTTCAACACTATCATAATATGTGATTTTTGGACGATTTTGCCCAGAACCATATAAACCCTCTATATCAGGCAAAATCTTTTTAATTTCATCTAGGGAATCCTCGGCCTGTCGTATTTTACTTTGTGAATATCTTAAAATCTTTTCCGGGTTTTCAATTTGATAATAGATTTTATTTTTCTTTTCAATTTCGTTCACCAATCCTCTAATAGAAAGATTTAAAAGTATTTTGTATGTAGTTGATCGATTCAAACCAGAATATTCAGCTACTTTAGAAGGGAAGGCCCCACCAAGTTCAAGTAGGGAAACATAAACAAAAGCTTCTTTGTCCGTAAAACCCCCTCTTTCCAACTTTTTAACTAAGTCTTGATTAATTATACTCATATAACCAGCATATACCTTTCACTATTTTTGTCAATTCTTACGAACAAAATATTCATGTGTACTATAATATCTATATTTAGAGCCATATATATATTACATAATGATATTTGTTTAACACAATGCTAGACAAATATTATATACTATTTCCAGATAAGTTATTTGATAAACCATGTTACAAGCAACCGATATTTCGGTGGCGCATGACAAACAGAGAACTTACAAAAACAAGGAGAATTACCATGCGTATTCTAGTGTTCGACGACAATCAGACCCACCGCGCGGCCGCCCAAGCCCAACTCAAGGACCACGACCTCACGGTCGTCGGCACTTACGACGAAGCACAGAAGCTGCTCACGCCGCAGTTCGACTACGAGAAGGCTTCGGCAATACTCAAGTGCCAGTTCGGCGACTTCAACCCTTATCGTTCAGACGATGAGGCAAAAAAAGCCGAGTACTTCGCAGCGGATAAGCTGGCGAAAGAGCAGGCGACGACCTATCCCTGCTTCGACGTTGTTCTGACTGACCTTCTCGTGCCCGCTTCACAGCAAGCACAAGGTTCGCTGGAGCTCGTCGGCAAGGAGATGCCAGTCGGTATCTTCATTGGACTGCTGGCTGCGGTCAGGGCGCGGGCGAAGTATGTCGCAATCTTCACCGATAGCGACCACCACTCGCACCCCGCCTCCGCCTGCTTCGATGTCTTCAACTATGCTGGCGGAGAGAGTAGGCCCACGGCCTTCACGGTCGAGGGTAGCAAGGTCATCCTCTCTAACACGGGGAATTGGGTCCAGCGATTCGATCCGCAGGACCTCTCGAAGGCGTTGGAATACGAAGAGTACAGTAAGCGGTCCGACACGGTCCGCGCCAAAAACTGGGCCGCACTCCTCGCTCATCTCACCGCCTAGCACGCCGCACTTTCGCGGCCAACCAAAACACGCTATGTCTTCGGACCTCTAGCGTGTTTTTCATTTCCCCATCTCCCCAATATACCTAACCTTTTCATACATCCGATTTATATAATCAAAATCGGTCAAAATGGTTATAATAATTTCTAGTTGGGCGCACAGTGTAAGTAATTAAAAACCACCCCTTAATCTTGGTGGTTTTTTCTTACACTGTGCGAGCCGGAGCACGACGGTGCGAGGCGGGGTCGCGAGATTTTTCAGCAGAAAAATACTTGTGACCATAGTGTGCGCCCGAGCAAGCAAACTGCTTTGCTTGCGTGTAGGAATCGAAGACCTTTGATAGTTTTTCTGGAGTGTATCCACGAACAAAAAACAGAAAAGGTGTACTGACCATGTAAGGGTCGATATCCTACCGTCTCCTCTTCCGAGTTTGGGGAAGGGGACCAAAAATCGGAAGGACATCTAAATACTTAAGTATTTTTAGGTACACCACAATAGGAATCAAACTTTTTATTGGTAAATAGATATTTTTTATTCATGTGTTATACTTTATTATATGAATACATTTGAAAAACAAATGCCATTAGAAAAAACACCAAATGAAAAGAGAGCAGAAACAATGCTACTTTATGTTGATAATATTAAAAGACAAATTGATTTTCATAGTGGAGATATAGATAAACACTATTTGGAGTCATTACAAAACTTAATGAAAAGAATCGAACCTTTGGTAGAGGAAATGAATGATGAAGAACTAAAGAAAAAATCTTTCTCTTTATTGTTGGGGGCATTAATTGGACTTACTTCTCATATCCAAATGGACATTCGTGCAGAAAAAGATACCTTCAAAAGTGAATTCGGGCACTCTGTTGAAATCCAAAGGTCACATGAACAGATCGTATTAAATGCTATAAAAGAAATATTAAGTTAAGCCTGCTACATTAACAACTCATCTCCCCAACATACCGTACCTTCTCATACATCTGATTTATATACTTTTCTTCTCTAAGATTATGTTATAATTATTTTATGGAAAACATAACCATATTGTTTGATATTTTAATAGCGATTCTTTCTTTGTGGGTTTTAACAAAATTATTACCTTTTAGTGGTTTGCTCGGTAAATCTTTAAAGACAATCGGCTATGGGATAGTCGTTATTGGGTTTTCACAACTTATTGAAACATTGGGTCTTATTTTAATAAAAACAAGCCCAGCAATAATAGAAAATATTCATCGTCTTATTTTGACGCTTGGCTTTATTCTTATAGTCCTTGGTTTTAGAAAACTTTTAGTTAAATAAATCCCTTCTTTTATATTTAAAAACCGCCCTCAGGCGGTTTTTTCTTTTATATCCCCATTATATCAAACCCAAAAGCCCCAGCTCCTGTAAAAATAAGCGAGAATGAAATAGCGAACATCAAAACATAGAAGGGAAGTGTTCTTTCTTCAATCCCTTCTTCTCTGTACTCTAAGACAGCAGAAGCGAAGTAAATCATAGAGAATATCATTGCAACTATTTGTGTATAAGCACCACCTATAAGCATAAGTCCGCCGATTATCTCAACAACTGCAAAAAGTCTTACAAAAATTCCAGCGGGTTTGAAATGAATTGTTTCAAATAAAGTAGACCACCTAGCTTTTTCTTTGGTTAATTTGAGTGATCCAAGATTAATCGCAATAAAACCAATAATAATTCTGAGAACTAACGGCGCAAAAATACCAAATGTTAAAAGTTGTGGAAATGTGTTTAATATCATAAACATAAGTATAAAGCAGAAAGTTTATAAAGTCTATAAAGTATTTCTACTCTGTCATTCCCGTGAAGACGGGAATCTAGATATATAAAAAGAGACTAGATTCCCGCATTCGCGGGAATGACAAGACAATAGAAGTTTGCCTACATTTTTGCTATAGTTTTATATATGAAACCCCAAAAGATAGTGATACTAGATAATATAAGAAGCATACACAATGTAGGTTCTATTTTCCGTACCTCTGATGCCCTCGGAATAGAAAAAATATATTTATGTGGATGCACACCAACACCTAAAGATAGATTTGGAAGAGAAAGGCAAGATCTAGCTAAGGTAGCGCTCGGAGCTGAAAAAGATGTTGAGTGGGAATACGTAAAAGAAACGAAAGATATAATCAAAACACTTAAAAAAGAAAAATATCAAATAATTGCAGTGGAACAAGCAAAAAACTCCACAAACTATAAAGAAGTAAAAATAAAATATCCGACAGCTCTAATAATGGGGAATGAGGTAGGAGGCATAGAAAAAGATATTCTTAAACTTGCAGATGTTGTGGCCGAAATACCAATGAAGGGAAATAAAGAAAGTTTAAATGTTTCTGTGTCTTTTGGGATAGCTGGGTATGAAATATTTAACAAGTAAAAATAAAAACCGGTCGTTTTTTACGACCGGTTTCGGATATCCTACGATCCTCCGATTAAGATTTTCCTCATCTTTTCGGTATCTACAGGGTCAAGAATAACCCCACGATATCTTCTTACACAATCAGTTCCGGCAAAAAGAACTCCTTCCTCTTTTACTGCGGTTACACCGATAATAACCGATTTACATCCGCAAGGACAATAATCATTATTTGGCATATATGAACTCCTCCTAAGATTATGCTATATTAGAAGTATTAAAAAATCAAACAAAAATACTTGTCCCGTTAAAAATTCACGAAACGGGATAAAAAAATTAAAAAACAATTAAGACAATTAACAAATAGTCGAAAAAAATTATAAACATTAAAATTTTGTACTGGGATGAACATCAAAAAATTAATACCGAAGAAATTATTCACAAAATTACAACCAGCATACCATTATTCTCTTGCGATATTCGGAGCAATTTTATATCGTTTCCCATCAGAAAAAATGATTGTGATAGGAGTGACAGGAACAAAAGGGAAGACCTCTGCAATAAACTTTATTTGGTCGGCTCTTACTGCTGGCGGATTTAAAACCGGAATCATAAGTACAGCAAATATAAGAATTGGTGAAAAAGAATTTTTAAATAAATTCCATATGACAATGCCAGGAAGATTTGTCATACAAAAATTTATGAGAGATATGGCAAATGCAGGATGTAAATATTGTATTGTGGAAACAACCTCAGAAGGAATAAAACAATACAGACATATCGGAATAAATTATGATATTGCAGTCTTCACAAATCTTTCTCCGGAGCACCTACCATCACACGGTGGAAGTTTTGAGAATTATAAAAACAAAAAAGGTGAGCTCTTTGCAAAACTTTCTAAATTAAAGAAAAAGAAAATAAACGGCGAAGTGATAGAAAAAATATCTATAGCAAATGTAGACAATGAACACTCAGAATTTTTCTTGAACTTCCCAGCAGACAAAAAAATAACATTTGGAATAAATAATAAAGCAGATTTAGTAGCGAGAGATATAAAAGAAGATTCCTCAAAAGTTTCTTTTAATGTTTTGGATTCAAACTTTGAACTTTCTATTTCAGGAAAATTTAATATTTATAATGCGCTCCCCGCAATTGCAATTGCAAGACTCGCAAAAATAGAAGACAAAACAATTGCTAAAGGATTAAAAGATCTCACCATAATTCCAGGAAGAATGGAGAGAATAAATGAAGGACAAAATTTCACCATGATCGTGGACTACGCACATGAAAAAGAAAGCATGACAAATGTTTTAAACACCGCACAAATAATAAAACCAGAAGGGGGAAAAGTAATAGTGCTTCTCGGAGCAGAGGGAGGAGGAAGAGATAAAACAAAAAGACCATTGATGGGAGAAATTTCTGCGAAGCTCGCAGACTATGTGGTAGTAAGCAATGTCGATCCATACGATGACGATCCAAAAGAAATTCTCGAAGACATAGCAACTACATCGGAAAAATTTGGTAAAAAAAGAAATGAAAATTTATTTGTAATTGAAGACAGAAGGGAGGGGATTAAAAAAACCATAGAGCTAGCAAAAGAAAATGATGTGGTGATAATCACAGGTAAGGGGGCAGAACAATCTATGATAATTGGTGGGAAAAAAATAATTTGGGATGATAGAAATGTAGTAAGGGAAGAATTGAAAAAGATTTTAAATAAGTAAAA
>CAIPUJ010000098.1 GCA_903868205.1 uncultured bacterium
GCGAGTGGAGGAGTAGCACGTATGTCTCATACCTCTGTTTTGTATGACGGGAAAATATATTTCTGGGGAGGGGTAGATAGTCACTACCAAATTTTAAACTCTGTAGATGTTTATGATATAGAATCAGACTCTTGGTCTACGAAGGTAATAGAAGCCTTAACTACAGTCGTTGTTATCCCCCCAACGCCAACAATAACACTAAGTGCCTCAACTTCGACAGTAAACTATGGTGGTAGCTCAAAATTAACTTGGTCATCAACGAACGCAACTTCTTGTGAAGCAGATTGGACGATAAAAACCTCAATAAACAGCTCTGAAACACTTTTAGACTTAACTTCAACACAAGATTATGCAATATCTTGCACTGGTACTGGAGGCACAGCTTCTACTTCTGTGACCGTCTATGTTAATGATTTACCAATCCCTTTTCCGCCAACACCCGAACCAACAGCTACATACACAAAATGTGAAGGAGTAAATCTAGCATGGACAGGTACTACAGACACAGATCGTTACCAAATATTTAGAGCCATGAGTGATTTAGTACCATTGTTTAATAGCGGGTTTATAAATTCTACAATTAAGACTTTATACACAGACTCTGGTGTTATTAACGGAAACACTTACTATTATAGAATAAAATCATGTAATGAATCGAATGGATGCTCTGATTATTCTAGTTCAACATCTGCTGTTGTAATTTCTGATTGTAATGATATAACCAACCAAATAGTCACTTCCACTTCCACCTGCTCAGCAACACAAGGAGGACTACCAACAAACAAAGTGTATGTAAACAATCAAATGCAGTGGGAAATGGGAGAAGATGTACCAAATGAGGCTAATACAGAATGGAGCGGTACAAATATTAATTCAACTACTACTGGTACTCCTACATTAAATAAAATATATACAACTGTAGGTTTAAAGAAAATATTTGCCACATCTACATGGGATAGTAATGTTGCAACATGTTCTGCTACTACAAGTGTTATTTTGGGAGGGGATATAATAAAGGAGATATAAGGGGGTAAGTAAAAAGTTTGTAAAGTTTTTAAAGTAGAAAGTGTAGAGGAGAAAAAATTAAAAAAGAAAGAGGGTTTTGCGAAGCAAAACCCCTTTGTTGTATTTTGTTTTTTATATTTCTTTACTGTATACAAAATACTATATACTAAATACTAAGCCATGATATAATTATTTGTAATTATGCAACTTGATAATAAACAAATCAAAGAATTTATTATAGATGCCGGTCTTGTGAATCGTACTGAATACGATGAAATAGAAAGTGATATAAAAAGAGGGAACAATAAAGATACTGTAGAAAAAACACTTGTTAGCAAAGGTAAGATTTCTGAAGACGACTTACGTAGAGCACAAGCCTATGTTTACGGTATTCCTTTCGTTGATCTTAAGGGGCAAAAAATAGATTTTACTGTACTTTCTCTTATCCCAGAACCAATCGCGAGGAAAAATAATATTGTTGCTTTTAGAAAAAACATTGATTCCCTTGAAGTTGCAATGCTTGATACAAATGATCTTGCATCTATAGAATTTATTAAGAAAAAAGTTGGATTAAAAATTTCTCCTCGTCTCACTGATACAGAATCTATAAAGAGTGCAATTTTGCAATATCAAAAAAGTTTGAAGGCAGAATTTGGTGACTTAATACAAAAAGATGTTGCTGCTTTAAAAGTTACAGATACATCTGTGGTAGCAGGAGAGAATCCAAACGATTCTTTAAAAAAGCTTGCAGATGATTTGCCAGTGGTGCGTATAGTAGACACACTTCTAAAACACGCAGTATTACAAAATGCTTCTGATATACATATGGAATGTATGGAGAATGAAATGCTTGTGAGATACAGGATCGATGGGCTTTTACACGATGCAATGATTTTGCCGAAAAATGCATCTATGAGCATCACAGCTAGAATAAAAGTTCTTGCAAGTTTGAAGCTTGATGAAAAAAGATTGCCGCAAGATGGTAGATTTAAAATTGATGTAAACGGCGAGCCAGTTTCTTTCAGAGTCTCCATCATTCCAACTTATTTTGGAGAGAAAACAGTGATGAGGCTTCTTAGAGAAGGGGGCGGAGGATACACTCTTGAATCTATGGGTTTTCATGGCGAGACGCTCGAAAGAATTTATGAAGCGACCAAACAAGCAAATGGAATGATTCTTACGACTGGTCCTACAGGTTCTGGTAAAACAACAACTTTGTATTCTATTCTTGAAATCTTAAATACTCCAGATGTAAATATTTCTACTATTGAAGATCCTATCGAATATCAGATGCCAAGAGTAAATCAAACTCAAGTAAAGCCTGAAATCGGTTTTACATTTGCTAATGGTTTGAGATCTTTGGTTAGACAAGATCCAGATATTATAATGGTGGGAGAAATTAGAGATACTGAAACAGCGTCTCTTGCTATAAATGCTGCTCTTACCGGGCACTTAGTTCTTTCTACACTACACACAAATAGTGCTGCTGGGGCAGTGCCTAGACTTGTAGATATGAAGATAGAACCATTCTTACTTGTTTCTACTATAAATATAATAATGGCGCAGAGACTTGTTAGAAGGCTCGCTAAGGCAAAAGAGAAATATATACTTTCTAAAACAGAATTGCAGGATTTATCAAAAATTGTAGATATGGATAGAGTGCTTAAATTTTTGAAAGCAGAAAAAGTGGTAGGAGAGAAAGATGATTGGACTAAAATTTATTTTTATAAAGCAAAAGAATCTGAAGAAGCTAAAGATGGTTTTTCTGGCAGGGTTGGAATACATGAAGCTTTGAAAATGACATCTACGATAAAAGATTTGATTATGAAGGGTGCAACAGCAGATGAAATAGATGTACAGGCTAAGAAAGAGGGAATGATTTCTATGTTCGAAGATGGTGTTTTCAAGGCGGCATCGGGACTCACCACGCTTGAAGAAGTTTTGAGAGTTGTTTCTGAATAATTTTTTAAAAAATGTATTTTAAATTTAGAGCAGTAAAAAGTAATGGAGAAAAATATCAGGGGACAAGAGAATCTCATGATAGATTTTCTTTGTATGCAGAAATAAAAGCAGAAGGCGACACTTTGATTACCGCGGAAGAAATTTACAAAAAATCCTCAGCTCTTTTAAAGATAGACGGCCTTATAAATAAAGTTCCTATGCATCAGAGGATTATTTTTGCTAAAAATTTAGGTTCAATGTTAGACGCTGGGCTTTCTTTGGCGCGAGCACTTACTGTCCTAGAAAAACAAGTTAAAAATAGCAAATTAAAAAGTATAATAAATTTAATTTCTCTTGATATTAAAACTGGAAAGACTTTGAGTGAGGCTACCAGTGCATACCCAGACACCTTTTCTAAACTTTTCATTTCTATGGTAAAAGCTGGAGAGGAAAGCGGTAAGCTTTCGGAGTCTCTCATAATTGTCGCTTCTCAAATGGATGGTACATATAAACTTAAGCAGAAAATAAAAGGTGCGATGATATATCCTGCGGTTATTATTTCTATAATGATTATTATTGGGATTCTTATGCTTGTTTTTGTGGTACCAAGTGTCACTGCTACGTTTAGAGACTTAAAAGTAGAGCTACCACTTCTTACAAGAATTCTTATTGGTGTGAGTGATTTTTTAAAAAATAATGTTTTTGTTTCTCTTGCTACTGTTGTCGCCATTGCTATTGGTACATATTTTGTTTCGATTTCATCCGCAGGAAAAAGATTTTTTGATGGATTATTTTTAAAGATGCCTGTAATAGGGGATCTAGTAAGAGAAACAAACTCTGCAAGAACCGCCAGAACAATCTCATCTCTTCTTTCTTCGGGAGTAGCTTTTGCAGATGCGATTTCTATAACACAAGATGTTGTGCAGAATTCATATTTTAAAGATATTTTAAAAGAAGCTCGCATGAAAGTTGAAAAGGGGAAACAATTTCAAGCGTATTTTTAAGTAAAACAAATATTTGCCCTGTTTTTATAGGAGAAATGATGAGCGTGGGAGAGGAGACAGGAAGACTGCCAGCAATGCTTATGGAAGTCGCTCTTTTTTATGAAAATTCTGTAGATCAAAAGACAAAAGATATGTCCACAATAATCGAGCCTGTTCTTATGGTTATTATCGGAGTATCTGTTGGCTTCTTCGCTCTTGCGATGATCACTCCAATATATTCTGTGATGGATACTCTGTAGACTATTCACAAATAATTTAATGAAAAAGAAAAATTTTAAAAAAGGGATAATGCTCGCAGAGATTCTTATTGCCACTTTTATTTTTTCTGTTATTTTGGGTGTGCTTATCACAATAAACAATCTTTATGTTACGTCTGTTTCTTCAAGTTTGAAATCCATAAAAGCTGTATATCTTGCAGAGGAGGGGATGGAGGCCGTAAGAATTATAAGAGATACGAATTTTGAAAATTTTAAAGAACTTACAAACGGAGAAAATTATTATTTATATTTTTCAAATTCTGCCTCGAGCACTTGGGAAGCCACAACTTCTGTTTCCTATAAAAATACATCTGGTATAGATAGATGGTTTGTATTGGGTTCGGTAAGACGAAGTTACGGTAAAATCACAGAGGGTGACGGTGAATTAGATGAAAATACAAGGAAACTAACGGTTTATGTTTCTTGGAATGATAGAGATAAAACAAATGAGAAAACTTTATTTACTTATTTAACAAAAAATATTTTAGAGTAATGAATTTATTTTTTTTAAAAAAGAATAATTACAAAAAAGGCTTCACCCAGGTAGTAGATTTTGGCTTTGTTTTTGAAAATATTTCAAAAAATCTTAGGGGTTTAGTTGGTAAATTTATGTCAGGTGGTGTTTTAAAATCTCACAAAACAAAAACATTTTCTAAACCAAAATTCACTACCGGGTTCACCATAGCCGAGACATTGGTTTATGTAGCTATTATGACTGTTGTTTTGATTGTCATTGTTAATATTGTTTTGGTCGTTTCCAAATCAATTAATAAAACAAGTGCTTATAATAATATAAAAGATTCTGCGATTTTTGGCTTAGAGAAAATGACTAAAGAGGTTAAGTTTTCTACAGACATTGATTTTGGTCAGAGCGTATTTAATTCTCCAAATGGAGTGCTGGTCTTGAATTCAAAAGACGCGAGTAGTACACCCAAAGTTATTAAGTTCTATTTAGACAATGGATTGGTAAAGATTGATATTGATGGTACTTACTTCGGACCGGCCACATACAGCGATACAAATATTTCCAAATTAATTTTTGTACCGATAGATACCGGAAATTCCAAAGCTATAAAAATAGAAATGAGTTTGGATGCTAAAAGTGGGGAAGATGTAGTCTCAGAGGATTTTTATTCTACTATTGTTTTAAGAAACTCCTACTAAAATGCGAATTTATAAAAACAAAAAAATAAATTTTAAAAATGGGCAAATTATGCTTTTGACGGCTATATTTTTTATGACATTTGCACTTACTATTTGTCTCGGGTTTATAAATCCAATAATTGAGCAGGCAAAAATATCTGCTAATTATTGGAGTTCAAAAAACAGTTATTATGTAGCAGAATCCGGGATCGAAGAATCATTATATCGATTTAAAAAAGATGATATTTTTGATGAGGACCAGGATTTTACGATCAATGGTTTATCTGTTTTGATCTATCCTTCGGGGACCGAAGATTTAAAGATTTTGAGATCAAAATATATCGGATCTTTATACAAAAAAGAGATGATAGTGAATGCTAAAAAGGATGAAGACAATAAAGTTACAATTATAGACTGGAGAGAGAATTAGTGATAATATGTCATTATATGAATAATGAAAACCATTCTAAACTTACAATAAATATCACAGCCGGCTCTATTTTTAAGGGAATTCTTATTATTTTGGCCTTATGGTTTTTATTCTTTATAAAAGATATTGTTCTTGTTGTTTTGACAGCTGTTGTTATCGCGTCAAGTATTGAACCTTTGATCACATGGTTCAAGAAGTTTAAAATAGCTCGTTTGCCAAGCGTTATTATTACTTATATTGCTCTTCTTGCAATGTTCGTTGGCCTATTTTATTTCTTTGTACCATCTGTTTTGAATGAGGCATCAAGTTTCCTCTCATCTGTTCCGAAATATTTAGAAACAACACCTCTTTGGAATCCGTTGAATGTTAATACAGAAGATGTTACAAAAACTCAAAAGATTGCGCAGACTCTTTCTGCTGGAATAAATAATCCAGAACAGCTTGCTACCAATCTTGCGAGCCAGGGGCTTAGTACAATGAAGGCTACAGGTCTAGGACTCAAGGATATTATTTCTGGTATTCAAAGTGTTACATCAAATGTGTCAGATGGTTTTATAAAAATAGTTTCAGCTGTATTCGGTGGACTTTTATCTTTTATTCTTATCGTAGTTATCTCTTTCTATCTTGCGGTGCAAGAGGATGGTGTAGCGAAATTCCTCGGTCTTATCACTCCGGTCAAACATGAAAAATATGTGGTTGATTTGTGGAAGAGATCACAGAGGAAAATAGGGCAGTGGATGCAAGGTCAGCTTTTACTCATGATTCTTATTGGTGTCTTAACTTATTTAGGTCTTACAATCTTGGGTGTAAAAAATGCAATTCTTCTTGCTGTTCTTGCAGGCTTGCTTGAAGTTATACCGCTTTTCGGACCTGTTATTGCTGCTATTCCAGCAATACTCGTTTCTTTTGTTGATGGAGGTCTTACTGCGAGTCTATTAGTTTTGGGTCTCTATGTTATTGTCCAACAATTTGAGAATCATCTTATCTATCCTCTTGTTGTAAAAAAGATCGTTGGAGTTTCTCCAATCTTTGTCATCCTCTCTATTATTATCGGAGCAAAGTTAGCAGGCTTCTTGGGTGTTGTACTTTCAGTTCCAATAATTTCTGCAATCATGGAATTTGTTGATGATATAGATAGAAGAAAAACTCTTTTCTGGCAGAAAGCACAAGAATCAAAAGAATCCTAATGAATAAGAAATTTTATATCACAACTACTCTTCCATATGTGAATGCCAAGGCCCATATAGGACATGCTTTAGAATTTACACGCGCGGATATTATAGCTCGTTACAAAAAACTCGCTGGGTACGAAGTGTTTTTTAATACTGGATCTGACGAGCATGGAATAAAGATTTACCAAAAAGCTCAAGAAGAGGGGAAAGGTGTTCAAGAATATGTAGATGAGTATGCTCAAAAATTAAAAGATGTTTTAAAGATGCTTGGGGTGTCAGAAGATATCAATTTTATAAGAACAACTGACGAGAATCACCTAAAAGCAGCACAAGAGTTTTGGAGAAGATGCGATAAAAATGGATTTATATATAAAAAGAATTATCAAATAAAATATTGTGTTGGTTGTGAGCTTGAGAAATCAGACTCAGAACTAATAAATGGTAAATGTCCCGACCACCCAAATAGGGAGCTTGAACTTATAGATGAAGAAAATTATTTCTTTAAGTTTTCTGCACTCGGAGAAAGACTCTTGAAATTCTACGAAGAAAATCCAAAGTTTGTTATTCCAGATTTTAGATTTAATGAAATCAAAGCTTTTGTAAAAAGAGGATTATCTGATTTTAGTATTTCTAGATTGAAATCAAAGATGCCTTGGGGTATAGAAGTACCAGGAGACGATACACAAGTAATGTATGTTTGGTTTGACGCTCTTGTAAACTATATTTCTGCTATTGGTTGGCCAGATGATTTAGAGAAATTTAATAAATGGCAGGTAGAAACTGGAGGAATGGTGCAATACTGTGGAAAGGATAATCTCCGCCAACAATCTGCAATGTGGCAAGCTATGCTTATGGCCGCAGATTTACCAAACTCAAAAACTATTGTTATAGACGGTTTTATTACTGGCGCCGGAGGTATTAAGATGAGTAAGGATTTGGGTAATGTTGTTGACCCACTCGAACTTATAAAAGAATACGGTACAGATGCTTTGAGATATTATCTCGCCAGAGAAGTTTCTTCTTTTGAAGATACACCTTTTACTAAAGAAATGTTTAAGGAATCATATAATGCAAACCTTGCGAATGGTTTAGGGAATCTTGTAAGTAGAATAATGAAGATGGCAGAAAGTAATTTGTCTGAGCCAGTCTTAATTTCAGAAATATTTAGTTCAGAAGATTATATAAAATATATAGAGTCATATGATATTCAAAAAGCTACAGATTTAATTTGGAAGAAGATTGCCGAAATGGATTCTAAAATACAAAGTACTCAGCCTTTTAAATTGGTGAAGATGGATAAAGAGAAGGGGTGTGAGATTATAAAGGAATTAGTAAAAGATTTGTCTGCTGTAAGTGATTTGCTTTTGCCTATTCTTCCAGAAACCTCAAAGAAGATTAAAGCTCTGATTGCTGCAAATAAATCTCCAGAAAAACCTCTCTTCCTAAGAAAAGAATAAAGGCTCGCTCGGTTTCTCTTTTTAAAAACACGATAAAAATACCGCCGTCGCGGTATTTTTTCTATACTCACTAAATTTCTTGCTAGAAATTTCGCTCCGTAATGTTTTTAAAAAGAGAAACCTCGCTTACTGGCAGAAGGGGAAGTTATCCACATCTTGCCAAGGTACCTGGGGGGGGGGCTATAATAGTAGGTATGAACAAACTAAAAACAATTTTTGCATATACACTAGGCGGTATAGTACTACTAGGGGTCGTAGCTTTAGCTGGCTCACTTACTCCAACTGGTTCCACAAGCACAGGAACAATGTATAC
>CAIPUJ010000099.1 GCA_903868205.1 uncultured bacterium
CCCCGGTAGTGAATTTTGGCATTGTTTTAAAAAGTTTCTATAACAAAGCTGTTTTATCCATATATTATAATAAATGGTGTTAGTAAGTAGTATGGTTTATCTATATAAAACTTTTTGATGCCAAAATCTACTACCGGGTTATCCACACTTGCAACATTTTATCTATAGATGTTATAATGTATCAATAATTATTAATTATCTATAATCTATGGAAGATACAAACAAAAAAACAAAAAAAATCTTAAGTATTCTTCTCGTTATTTTTATAGTTTTTGCTCTTGGTTTTTTAGCTTGGAGTTCTAGAGTAACAATAAAAAAGTTTTTTGGTTTTGCTACAGTTTATGATTCCGTTGCTGGTGCTGCTTTCACTGCTGGTTTAGTTACAGATTCAGGTAGCTACGCTTGGGGAGAGGCTGTCGGTTGGATAGATTTTTCTTCATCTGAGAATAATCCAGTGGTAGTAGCTGATAATGCATTGTGGGGCTACGCTTATGGAGAAAATATTGGTTGGATTTCTCTGAACTGCCATAATGGACAGATGTCTTCAACCACTTGTACTTATGATTATAAAGTTACAAATGATGGCAGTGGTAAATTGTCTGGTTACGCTTACGGAGAAAATGTAGGCTGGATACATTTTGGTACCACAGCCTCTGATAGACCTTATGGTGTTAATATAACAGACGGAGATTTTTTTGGCTTTGCTTACGGAGAAAACATTGGCTGGGTTTCGTTTAATGCATTAAGTAGCAGTAGCTCAATACCATATAAGGTTTCAACAAATTGGATACCAAAAGAATGCAGCAACGGACTTGATGACGATGGTGATGGAAAAATAGATTTAGAAGATTCCGGGTGTCAAAATGGTGGTATAGTAGAAAAAACGACTACTGGCGGTATACCTGTCAAATCGCATGTTATAGAAATTTTAAATTTAAGTAGCGGTACACAGTGGATAACAGGGAGCACATACACAATCAAGTGGTCATTACCAGAAGCCACAACCACAGACACATTCGTATATATGACAGGTGGTGGTTATGAAGAAAATAGAGTGGTTGCTATGGCAAGTAGTACAGATTTATCTATGGAATATTATGTTACAGATGAAGATCTCCCAAAGACAGAAGGTGTTAGTTGGAAAGTCGCTGTTTGTACTGGTGAAATAGTCGGTTCAAACACAGACAATTGTGGATTCTCTGGAGACTTATATGTAAACTCTTCTGGTAAGGCTGTTGCTCCTGTAGACAGTGTGGTTGGTGATGAAACTCCAGCTAGTTCTACAACAAACACAACAAGCGGTAAGGGTGAAGATAAACCAGTTGAGCTTGCTCCTATAGAAACAGTTACATTACCCGTTATCAGGGTTGAGCCTTTAGCTCCACTAAAAGAACTTCCAAAATTTGGTGGTGAAGATAAAGATTCATTTACATTTGTTCCACAAATAAGAGCATTTATTTTAAGTCCGTTCCCAGACGCATTTGAAAGGAGCTTAAATAAATTCCCTAAATTAAAATCATTCCTCTCATCTATAGGTTTTAATAAAGAGCAGGATATTATAAGAGTAAATGTAGAACCTTTATTATTACCAACAAACATGGAGTCTGTTCCTGAAGGTTTGTTTATTGTTACCAATGGAGAGAGAAACATTAGAACATACTTGGCGGGGGATCAAGATCATAAGGTTGCACAACTTACTCGTGTGGCTTCTGGTACACCAATATCTATTTCTTTGTTGACAGATAAAGATGTTGTCGGTGAATGGGATGGTCAAAAAATATCTTTCGATACCAAAGATGGCAAGGCCGTAATACAGTTTGTTTCTGGTACTCCTGGTAGATATGTTCTTACAACGCCAGAATCACCATTACCATTAGCAGTAGAAGTCTTTGAAATATCAAAACCTAGTGAGCAACCAAATACAGGATCTGGTCCTGGAAATTGGTTTACAAGGTTATTTGGTCGTTAGTGTCGTGAATTATTATTAGTTAATTATTAATTTAAATAAAAACATGGAAGAACAAAATACAAAAAAACCATTGATTGTGTCTGGTATCTTAGACAAGACACGTATGGTTACAAATATTCTTTTAATAGTGTTGGTTTCAGGAAATATTTTCTTTGGTATTCAATATAGTGCGAATATTAAATTACAAGCAGATTCACAAAAAGAAGAAACAACAAATAGTATTCAGGTTTCTCGTTTCCTCAAGCTTTTTGTGGATGTTGTTTTGAACAACGAAGCTGGCAAGACAATTTCTTATGATGATCGTTTGAAATTAGAAAACGACATAAGACAAATCAAAGACGCTGATCTTACAAAACAATGGGATGCTTTCGTAGCAAGCAAAGATGCTAAAGCAGGTCAAGAAAACGCTGTGAAGCTCATGAAGATGCTCACAAACAAATTAATTTTAAACTAATTTAAGTTTTTAAATTAATAAAATTAATTGATTGGTAATTTCACGACTTCCATTCAAATTTATAAAACAGACCAAGGTGGAACCTTGGTCTGTTTTGTTCTAGTCATTCTATATGCTAAATCCTAAAACCCCCTTACTTCACGGTATGGGATTTTAGTTACCTGTGGATAACTCCGTCAAGGCTCCACCTTGACTAAAAGGTCAAGGTGGAGCCTTGACGGAAGAATTCTTACAAAAATAGACTTTTATATATCATTTGGTTTATAATGTATTTCAAATGCAAAGATCTATAGTTTTTTCTGAGGGAGAATATTACCACATCTATAATAGAGGAATAGAAAAAAGAGATGTTTTTATGGATAAGGCAGATTATAATCGTTTTATTTTGTCTCTGTACCTTATAAATAATAAGGGAGTCTTACATGTACAGAAAGATAAGGACCTAGGTTTTTCTGGTCAAGGTGGAGCCTTGACCGCTGTGGATATTGGAGCTTATTGTCTAATGCCAAACCACTTTCATTTACTTATTAAATGTAAAAATGAGAAAGGTATAACTAATTTTATGCACAGGCTTACAACAGCCTACACCATGTATTTTAATAAGAGATATGAGAGAGTTGGCCCCTTGTTTCAAGGAACATTTAAAGCAGAGCATGCAAATTCTGATGAATATTTAAAGTACTTGTTTTCATATATACATTTAAATCCAATCAAGTTGATTGATCCGCTATGGAAAGAAAATGGAATAGGGGATGTTGAAAAAGCTCAATCTTTTCTAGATGAGTATACTTATTCCAGTTATTTGGATTATTCTTCTGATTTCAATAGGAAAGTTTCCGTGTTGTTGGATAAGGGGGCTTTTCCAGAGTATTTTTCTTCTAAGGAAGAATTTTTGTCTAATATAAATGAGTGGTTATCTTTTGATAAGACGGAATAGTTTATTTAACTCTCGTCAAGGTGGAGCCTTGACTAACGAGTCAAGGCTCCACCTTGACGAAGTTATCCACAGTTTGGTTATTTGAAGATGGGGTGATAAAATAATTTCTGAAAATGTTTTTGAAATTTTCGATGGGTAAAATTTTATTTACGACGGCCATAATGACCGCCTTTTTTCTTGCTCCTTTTGCTGTTGGTACAGCTTTTGCTTCATTACAGATAACAGAAATCTTATATGATGCACAAGGTGATGATACTGGCAGGGAATGGATTGAAATATTTAATCCAGGGTGCGAAGATGTAGATCTTACAAAAATAAAGTTTTCTGAGGGTGGTAGTAGTCATGGCATAGGTACTACAACAGAAAAAGTTTTTAATTCTATGAGTTATGCTGTTTTGGCTGATAATCCCACTAAATTTAAAATTGATTTTCCCACTTATGATGGATTACTTTTTGACAGTACCTTTTCTCTTAATAATACTGGAGAAAGACTTTCTTTGGTGATGACGGACGATACAGAAATAGATTTTGTTAATTATACTAAGCCAGATGGTTTAGTTGTTGATGGCAGATCACTTCAGAAGATTGGTGGTTTGTGGGTTTTAGGCACATCAACCCCCGGTGTAGAAAATGCTGCAGTAAGTAATCTCGAGTGTATTGTCCCATTGATTATTCCTCCTGACCCCATCACACCACCCGTAGCCTCTACGACGCAGGCTACGAGCACCACACAGGCTTCTACGAGTACAAATGCGACTACAAGTACTCAAATAATTACAAAGACTGTTATTAAATATGTTTCATTACACTCGAGCTCAGAAGATTTAAGTGATTATTCTGGCACTACCAAACTTGAGATATCTGCTGGTAGGGAAAGAGTAGGATACACCGGAACACCAATAAAATTTTCTGCAAAAAATAATACATCTAAATATTCTAATTGTTCGTATTCTTGGGTATACGGTGATGGAACAAAAGATACTGGGCAAAGCGTTTCTCATGCTTATAAATTTCACGGAGATTACAATATTATATTAAATGCAATTTGCGGTAGCGAGAGTGCTGTTTCAAGAACTAAAATAAAGATACTGAAGCCAGAAGTTAATTTTAACCTTATTCCTAGCGGTGATTTAGAAGTGTCTAATTTTGGTAAAACAGAGATTAATATAGGAGATTGGGTATTACAAAGTTCTTCCACTAAGTTTGTTTTTCCTGAAGATACTATTATTTCCGCCAATGGGAAAATGATTTTGTCTAAAGAATATTCAAAGATTAATGCAGCGCCAATATCTTTATTAGATCCATCTCAGGATACCGTTTTTTCTTTAGAAAATAATAGGGAGGAGATAACAGTATCAACTAGTACTAAAATTGTTAGTGTCGAGGTATCAAAAGAAGAGGCAGAAAAGTTTGCTGTAGTATTTTTGCAGAATAATAAAAAAGAAAACTCCGGGTCTTTTGCTGTGGCAAAAACACAAGCAAGTCCTATTAATAATCAGGATACAAAAGGCCAAGTATCTTCTACTAAATCTTCTGGTGTGGCCACAGTATTAGAATCAACAAAAAGTCCAGAAACAAAAGGTTTTTGGAGAAATCTCTTTGGTTTACCAGCCAAAGGAATAAAGGCTCTGGCTAAGGTTTTTTATGAAGTAGAATAGTGCTATAATACCTTAGTAATTTTATGTTTAATAAAACCTTTTTTAAATTTCTTATTTTCTTCGTTTTAATTATCGCGGCTAGTTTTTTGATTATGACTTTTGCTAGTGGGGTGGATGTAAAATAGGGGATATTGGGTTATTAAAATAAGCCAAATTATAAAAGGTGTGGGTTACTGTATTTATTAGTTGACATTATTATTATTTTTGCTAGTATACACTCTCGAGCTCAATAGAGCTTATTTGTTTTGATAATATAAAAAATATGGCGAGATCACTTAAAAAAGGACCTTACGTAGATGAAAATTTACTTAAAAAAATAGAAGGAAAGAAACCAGTTGAAACTGGGGTTATTAAGACTTGGTCTAGAAGAAGTCAAATTTCACCTGAAATGGTAGGTTTTAATTTTGGAGTACATAACGGCAGAGCACATATAGAAGTACTTGTTACAGAAGATATGGTTGGCCACAGACTCGGAGAATTCTCACCTACAAGAAAGTTCACAAGACATGGAGGTAAGATGCAGAAAGAACTTGATATAAAAGCAAAGGAGTCAGAAATAGCAGCATCAAAAGCAGCTAAGACTACAACCGACGCTAAAAAATAAATTTAAATATGATAATTGCAAAGCTAAATGATTATAGACAGTCCCCAAGAAAAGTAAGGTTAGTGGCCAACTTGATAAAGGGAAAGAAAGTTGTAGATGCACAAAACGCTCTAGACTTCATCGTAAAGAGAGCTTCAAAGCCTCTTGCTGATTTACTTGCTTCAGCTATTGCAAACGCAAAGAACAATTTTAATCTAGATGTAGAAAACCTCTACGTAAAAGAATTCAAAGTAGATGGAGGTGCTGTTTTAAAGAGAAGAATGCCAAGAGCTAGAGGTATGGCTTATCCTATAAAGAAGAGAACAAGCCATGTTTTCATACAGCTTGATACAATAGACAACATGCCAGGCAAGAAGAACAAAGTTGCTAAGAAAGAGGTTGTAGAAGCTAAAGCAGAAAAAGTCGTTGCTAAAAAAGCTGTTAAAACAAAAAAAGTAAAATAATATTATGTCACACTCAGTACACCCATATTCACACAGACTAGGAATACTTAGAGATTGGAAATCTCGCTGGTTCCCAGTATCACAAGCTTTATACAAGGATTTCTTGAGAAGCGATATTATGCTTAGAGAATATCTTGAAGAAAAGATGAGAGGCCAATATGTTGGTGCTATTGATATGGAAAGAAATGACAAGACTTTCAGACTTATCCTTAAAACAACTAGACCAGGTGTTATTATTGGTAGAAGTGGTGAAGGTTCAATAAAACTCAGAAACGATATCTTGAAATTTGCAAAGAGAAACAAACTTTCTGTACCAGAAGATTTCAAGCTTGATATAGAAGAAATCAAATCTCCAGAATCAAACGCAGCTATTGTAGCTTATATGATTGCCGAAGCTCTTGAAAAAAGAATGACCTTTAGAAGAGTTATGAAGCAAACTGTAGAAAAAGCTATGGCCAACAGAGATGTGAAGGGTATCAGACTTTATCTAGGAGGAAGACTTGGCGGTGCTGAAATCGCAAGATCAGAAGAAATGAAAAGAGGAAGAATTCCGCTTCAGACACTCAGAGCTGATATCGATTACGCACAAGACAAAGCCCATATGACATATGGTGATATTGGTATAAAGGTCTGGATATACAAAGGAGATATTTTTGAAAAAGATATAAAGAGATAATTTTTAATACCATGTTATACCCAAAGAAAGTAAAATATAGAAAAATGCAAACTTTTAGAGAGCACCCAGACAAGATCGGGGTTGCTACTAGAGGAACCAAAATATCTTTTGGATCTTTTGGCTTGAAAGCCATGACTGCTGGAAGAATAAGATCAAATCAGATTGAAGCTTCAAGAAAGGCTATAGCTCACTCTATGGGTAAGAGTGGAAAGATTTGGACAAGAGTATTCCCAGATCATCCTTTTACACAGAAACCAGCCGAAGTAAAAATGGGAAAGGGTAAGGGTGAACTCGAAGGATACCAAGCTATTATAAAGCCAGGTACAGTACTTTTCGAAGTAGACGGCGTAGATGAAGCAGCAGCAAGAGAAATGCTAAGAAAAGGAGGAACTAAATTACCGATAAGAACAAAAGTAATCGCAAGAATATAATTTTATGGAAATGAAAGAATTAATAAAAAAAACAGTAGTAGAACTCCAAAAATTATTGGAAGAAAAGAGAAAGGCTCTTAGCGATTTCAAATTTCAAATTGCAGGAAGTAAGATAAAGAATGTTAGAGAGGGAAGAAAGATAAAGAAGGAGATAGCACAAATACTTACTGCTCAAAAGGAAGTTAAGTAATTTAAATAAATATGAAAAACATTTCAGTAAAAAATAATAAGGGTAAAGTTTTAAAAGGTAAAATAATTTCAGCAAAGATGAAAGATACTGTTGTTGTTTCTATAGACCTTTTCAAGAAGCACCCTAAATACGGTAAATTCATGAAGAGCCAAACCAAGCTTATGGCCCACGATGCTGGTAATAAGCACAAGGAAGGCGAAGTCGTGGAAATAATAGAAACAAGACCAATTTCAAAAAACAAGAAATTTGCTGTTTTGGAGAAATAATTTTATAAAAATATATGATACAACCAAGATCTTTAGTTAATGTAGTAGACAACTCAGGTGCCAAAATAGGCAGAGTTTTCAAAGTACTCGGAAGCTCAAAAAAGAGATGGGCAAAAATAGGTGAGGTTGTTATTCTTTCTGTACAAAAAGCTGAACCAAGAAAACAGGTCAAGAAGAAAGATATTCTTTATGCTGTTGTTGTAAGACAAAGACAACCTTTTAGAAGACTAGACGGCTCATACCTTAGATTCGACGAAAATTCTGTTGTTATCATAGAGAAAGGTAAAAAAGATCCTATTGCGGGAAGAGTCTTCGGTCCTATACCAAGAGAATTGGCGGACCTCGGTTTCCAGAAGATTGTTTCTTTAGCACCGGAGATAGTTTAGAAATTAATGAACGTAGTGAATATAATTTCTTAACCCCATGAAATAAACACTTTAGACCGAATCGATAAACTTAGAAATACTGATAAAAGTTCGATAGGTTCCAAATAATAAAGTAGTTATTTCACGGGGTGAAGATTTTGAAAATCGCTTCGCTCATAACAAAATCAATCATGAAAATCAAAAAAGGAGACAATATAATAGTAATTGCTGGTAAAGACAGAAACAAAACTGGTAAGGTGGTTAAATCTTTTCCTAAGAAAGGTCTTGTTCTTGTTGAAGGAATCAACAAAGCAAAGAAACACCAAAGACCAACAAAATCTGGATCAAAAGGTCAGATTGTTGAAAAAGCTATGCCTATAAACGCTTCAAACGTTATGCTTATGGAAAATGGCAAGAAAGTAAGAGCTGGTAAAAAGGTTGTAGCTGGAAAGAAAATAAGAATCAGCAAGAAAACTGGAAAGGAAATTTAGAAATTAATGAATGTAGTGAATATAATTTCTTAACCCCATGAAATAAACACTTTAGACCGAATCGATAAACTTAAGATAATGATAAAAGTTCGATAGGTTCCAAACAATAAAGTAGTTATTTCACGGGGTGAAGATTTTGAAAATCGCTTCGCTCATAACAAAATCAATCAAATCTATGAAAACTAAATCTTTAAAAGAAAAACAAGAAAAAGTATTTGATGCTTTGAAAACCGAATTCGGTTACAAGAGCACAATGCAAACACCAAAGGTTACAAAGGTGGTTGTTTCTTGTGGTACTGGTTCACAAAAAGATAAGAACAAAAATAAAATAATCGTAAGTGGATTAGAAAAAATCACAGGACAAAAAGCTGTTTTGAAAACCGCTAAGAAATCTATCGCAACTTTCAAGGTAAGAGAAGGGGATCCAGTAGGATACCAAATCACTTTGAGAGGAAAGAGAATGTATGACTTCCTAGACAAGCTTGTATACATAGCTTTCCCAAGAACAAAAGACTTCAGAGGACTTTCCTCAAAAGGTATTGATGAAATGGGTAATTTCTCAATTGGTATCAAAGAAAACTCAATTTTCCCAGAAACTTCAGATGTAGAATTAAAAGATGTATTTGGTTTCGCTGCTACAATAGTAACTACAGCGAAGAGCAAAAAAGAAGCAAAAGCATACTTTGATTTCCTAGGTTTCCCATTTAAGAAAGAAGGGGTCAAATAATTTTAAAATTAATAAACAGGGGGTTCGCTTTGCGAACCCCCTGTTTTTGTTGTTAGTGTCACGTAAATAAGAACGCGACAGCGTTCTTATTTACGTGACGAGTTAATACCGAAGTACACCATGGTGTACTTCGGTATCTGTCTTTGCGAGCAAAGCAAAGCAATCCATCCCCATCTGTCATCCCCGTGTTCACGGGAATCCAGTTTCTATATTCAACATTCTACATTCTAAATTCATTCTGCAGAATTATCCACATCTTGCCAATGTGCCTGGGGGGGGCTATAATAGTAGGTATGAACAAACTAAAAACAATTTTTGCATATACACTAGGCGGTATAGTACTACTAGGGGTCGTAGCTTTAGCTGGCTCACTTACTCCAACTGGTTCCACAAGCACAGGAACAATGTATAC
>CAIPUJ010000100.1 GCA_903868205.1 uncultured bacterium
AAGAAAGGATATTTCTCCAAATGCACCAAAAATTTTGGTTATAAAAATAAATCCAGAGGATATTGGTTCCGTAATCGGAAGTGGAGGTAAGGTAATCAAAGAAATAAAAGAAAGAACTGGTTCAGAAATCGATATTGAAGATGATGGAACAGTATATTGTACTGGTAAGAACGGCGCTGCAGAAAAAGCAAAAGCAATAATAGAAGAAATGACTCATGAATATGTTGCCGGAGAAAGATTCGAAGGTGAAGTTATGAAAATAACTGAATTCGGAGCTTTTGTAAAAATCGCTGGTGGCACAGAAGGGCTTGTACATATTTCAGAAATTGCTCCTTTCAGAGTTGATAGAGTAGAAAAGTTTTTGAAAGCGGGGGACAAGGTTCCTGTGGTGGTGAAAGGTGTAGATGAAAGAGATAGATTAAGTCTTTCAATAAAAATGGCAGATCCTAAATTTTTTGCAGACAAGATGTCTGCTGCACCGACAGTAAGCACTCCTATAAAGCCAATCGATACAAAATAATATAGAACAAATAAAATAAGGCAATTTGCTTCGCAAATTGCCTTATTTTTAGTATAATCTATATACTAAAACAACTATGGACCCAGAAGAGAAAAAAATAGAAAATGAAGAAGTTGATTCAGAATTAAAAAAAGCTCTTGTGAATGAGCTCTCTTCTTATATGAACCCACACTCTACACCCGTGGTTCCAGAACAAAAAATAGCACCGAAAGAAAATGCTCCTGTGGCAAATAAGATCCCAGAATCTACACCAAATCCTGTTGTATCGACGGCTTCTTTTATACCCACAGATTTTAAGGAAAAACCACAAACCATAATAAGAACTTATAAGGGTGATATGGAGCAGACAATCCAAGCGAATCACGTGTCATCAATAAATATAGCTCTCGCAGAAAATAAAAAGATGATGGAAAGGATGCGTTCTGCAGAAGTTGAAAAGATAACAATAAAGAAAAATTATACAGTATTAATTGTTAGCTTACTTCTTGTTGTCGGAGGTGTTTTAGCTTTTGCTATTCCATATTTTTTGGTTAATAAGCAATATACTAAAGAAGAAGTTGTAGAAAATATTCCTTCTGGAAACTTTATCACCGCTGAGTCAGAAGAAAAAATAAATTTAGATAGTGTTGTTTTGGATAGATTAGCCGCGACCCTTTCAGAGAGAATAGACCAATCAAATATTAGACTTGGTAGTATAAAAAATATTTTCCTTACAGAAGGAACTGATGTGGCAGAAAAACTTATCGATGCTCCAAGATTTGTTTCTTTGATGAAATTTAATTTACCGAATGAAATAAGCAGAACATTGAAATCATCTTATATGTTTGGGATGCATTCTTTTAATGGAAATCAAAAGTTTTTAATTTTGAAAGTTGGTTCTTATGAAAATGCATTTTCTGGAATGCTTAAATGGGAGGTAGATTTGTGGAGTGATTTCAAAAGCTTGTTTAATCTTTCTTCTGTTGGTTTGCCAGGTAATCAGACCGGGAGTATCCCTGGTATTGAGACACCAGTATTCCAAGATGCTGTGTACGCCAATAAAGATGCTCGTGTAGTTAAGGATTCATCTGGTGGTGTCCTATTCCTTTATTCAATAATAGATACAAATACAATAGCTTTTACCACTAGCGTGGATACTCTAAAGGAAATAATTAACAGAAATATAAAATCGAAGTCTGTAGCTCAGTAGTTTCTGTGCTTGATTGTCTTGGTTTATTTGGTATCATTCACCCAATAAAGTTTTTGCCAATGTTTGTTAAAAATTGGTAAAGAACCTTTGCTAGTTATATATTCATGGATGTGATAAAATAAAAATTACAGAAGTCTAAATAAACAATTTTTATTGGCAAAAATTTTTAAGGGTAAACTTTATGATTAATACAAAAATATTTAAGGAAAAGCTAGAGGCAGAACTTATTCTTGTTGAGAATGAGCTTAAAGAAATTGGTGTAAAACACACTAATGGAGTGATAGATTGGCAGGCTGTTCCTACGGATATGGGTGCTGACAGCGCTGATTCAAACGAGGTCGCCGACCAGATAGAGTCTTATGAAGAAAATACAGCAGTTCTTAAGCAACTTGAAGTTCAATATAATGAAATAAGAGAAGCTCTAAAAAGAATAGAAGATGGTACTTATGGGAAGTGTGGAGTTTGCGGAGAAGAAATTCCAGAAGCTAGACTTGAAGCAAATCCTTCAGCGAAGACTTGTATAGAACACGCCAATCAAAATTAATATGAGTGAAAAACAAATTTAATCTAAAATAAAATGTCAGAAAAACATATTTAAAAACAAAAAACACCGATAAGGTGTTTTTTTTATCTGTCATTCCCGCGAAGGCGGGAATCTAGTTTAAAGTAAGATTTCTGGATTCCCGCCTTCGCGGGAATGACAAAGAGAGCAGAAAAAGTCGGAGGTCTCTCCTTGAAGAGGAGTCTTCGACGGAAAAAGGTGAGTCCTCGGACTTTTTTGGTAATTAGAAAACACCGAAGCTCACCATGGTGAGCTTCGGTGTTTTCTAATTACCAAAAAAGTCCGAGGACTCACCTTTTTCCGTCGAAGACTCCTCTTCAAGGAGAGACCTCCGACTTTTTCTGCTCTCTTTGTCATTCCCGCGAAGGCGGGAATCCAGAAATCTTACTTTAAACTAGATTCCCGCCTTCGCGGGAATGACAGATAAAAAAAACACCTTATCGGTGTTTTTTGTTTTTAAATATGTTTTTCTGACATTTTATTTTAGATTAAATTTGTTTTTCACTCATATTAATTTTGATTGGCGTGTTCTATACAAGTCTTCGCTGAAGGATTTGCTTCAAGTCTAGCTTCTGGAATTTCTTCTCCGCAAACTCCACACTTCCCATAAGTACCATCTTCTATTCTTTTTAGAGCTTCTCTTATTTCATTATATTGAACTTCAAGTTGCTTAAGAACTGCTGTATTTTCTTCATAAGACTCTATCTGGTCGGCGACCTCGTTTGAATCAGCGCTGTCAGCACCCATATCCGTAGGAACAGCCTGCCAATCTATCACTCCATTAGTGTGTTTTACACCAATTTCTTTAAGCTCATTCTCAACAAGAATAAGTTCTGCCTCTAGCTTTTCCTTAAATATTTTTGTATTAATCATAAAGTTTACCCTTAAAAATTTTTGCCAATAAAAATTGTTTATTTAGACTTCTGTAATTTTTATTTTATCACATCCATGAATATATAACTAGCAAAGGTTCTTTACCAATTTTTAACAAACATTGGCAAAAACTTTATTGGGTGAATGATACCAAATAAACCAAGACAATCAAGCACAGAAACTACTGAGCTACAGACTTCGATTTTATATTTCTGTTAATTATTTCCTTTAGAGTATCCACGCTAGTGGTAAAAGCTATTGTATTTGTATCTATTATTGAATAAAGGAATAGGACACCACCAGATGAATCCTTAACTACACGAGCATCTTTATTGGCGTACACAGCATCTTGGAATACTGGTGTCTCAATACCAGGGATACTCCCGGTCTGATTACCTGGCAAACCAACAGAAGAAAGATTAAACAAGCTTTTGAAATCACTCCACAAATCTACCTCCCATTTAAGCATTCCAGAAAATGCATTTTCATAAGAACCAACTTTCAAAATTAAAAACTTTTGATTTCCATTAAAAGAATGCATCCCAAACATATAAGATGATTTCAATGTTCTGCTTATTTCATTCGGTAAATTAAATTTCATCAAAGAAACAAATCTTGGAGCATCGATAAGTTTTTCTGCCACATCAGTTCCTTCTGTAAGGAAAATATTTTTTATACTACCAAGTCTAATATTTGATTGGTCTATTCTCTCTGAAAGGGTCGCGGCTAATCTATCCAAAACAACACTATCTAAATTTATTTTTTCTTCTGACTCAGCGGTGATAAAGTTTCCAGAAGGAATATTTTCTACAACTTCTTCTTTAGTATATTGCTTATTAACCAAAAAATATGGAATAGCAAAAGCTAAAACACCTCCGACAACAAGAAGTAAGCTAACAATTAATACTGTATAATTTTTCTTTATTGTTATCTTTTCAACTTCTGCAGAACGCATCCTTTCCATCATCTTTTTATTTTCTGCGAGAGCTATATTTATTGATGACACGTGATTCGCTTGGATTGTCTGCTCCATATCACCCTTATAAGTTCTTATTATGGTTTGTGGTTTTTCCTTAAAATCTGTGGGTATAAAAGAAGCCGTCGATACAACAGGATTTGGTGTAGATTCTGGGATCTTATTTGCCACAGGAGCATTTTCTTTCGGTGCTATTTTTTGTTCTGGAACCACGGGTGTAGAGTGTGGGTTCATATAAGAAGAGAGCTCATTCACAAGAGCTTTTTTTAATTCTGAATCAACTTCTTCATTTTCTATTTTTTTCTCTTCTGGGTCCATAGTTGTTTTAGTATATAGATTATACTAAAAATAAGGCAATTTGCGAAGCAAATTGCCTTATTTTATTTGTTCTATATTATTTTGTATCGATTGGCTTTATAGGAGTGCTTACTGTCGGTGCAGCAGACATCTTGTCTGCAAAAAATTTAGGATCTGCCATTTTTATTGAAAGACTTAATCTATCTCTTTCATCTACACCTTTCACCACCACAGGAACCTTGTCCCCCGCTTTCAAAAACTTTTCTACTCTATCAACTCTGAAAGGAGCAATTTCTGAAATATGTACAAGCCCTTCTGTGCCACCAGCGATTTTTACAAAAGCTCCGAATTCAGTTATTTTCATAACTTCACCTTCGAATCTTTCTCCGGCAACATATTCATGAGTCATTTCTTCTATTATTGCTTTTGCTTTTTCTGCAGCGCCGTTCTTACCAGTACAATATACTGTTCCATCATCTTCAATATCGATTTCTGAACCAGTTCTTTCTTTTATTTCTTTGATTACCTTACCTCCACTTCCGATTACGGAACCAATATCCTCTGGATTTATTTTTATAACCAAAATTTTTGGTGCATTTGGAGAAATATCCTTTCTT
>CAIPUJ010000101.1 GCA_903868205.1 uncultured bacterium
GGAAAAGTAAAAGACGTTGGTGTTAGATATACTGTCGTAAGAGGTGTACTTGATGCCGGTGGAGTAGAAGGAAGAAGAAAGGGTCGTAGCCAATATGGTGCTAAGAAACCAAAAGCAGCTAAATAATTAAACTATCATGAGAAGAAAACTAAAAACAAAGAAAGCTCTTGCACCTGACTACAAATATAATTCAGAAAAGGTGACAAAGCTCATCAATTACATGATGTACAGTGGAAAGAAATCAGTTTCAGAAAGAAATATATATAACTGTTTTGATATTATAATTGAAAAAGCAAAAGTAAAAGATCCTTTGGCTCTTTTTGAACTTGCTCTTTCAAACACAGCTCCAAACATGGAGGTAAAATCTAAGAGAGTTGGTGGTGCAAACTATCAAGTCCCTATGGAAGTTCGCCCTTCAAGAAGATCAGCACTTTCTATGAAATGGATTATAGAAGCAGCTAGAAGTAAAAAAGGTTCAACTATAGCAGAGAGACTTGCAGATGAAATAATCGCAGCATCTAAGAATGAGGGTGAAGCAGTGAAGAAGAGAGAAAATACACACAAAATGGCAGAGGCTAACAAGGCCTTCGCCCACTTCGCATGGTAGTTTTTCTTTAATTTTTGCGATTTGCTTCGTTGTCAATAAAATTTGTTTCTGCAATGTACATTTAGTACATTTTAGTCACAAATTTTAATGTCGCCTCGCAACTCACTAAAAATGAAAGAAAAACTAGATGAGAGAAGAGGTGGAACCTTAAAATCTCAAAAAAGGTTCCTCCTCGGCTTGTCAAAAAAAACATATAAAAATTTTATTAACTTGATTTTTAGTCTAAAAACTAGAAACTAAAAACTAGAAACTAACTTATGAAAAGAGATTATCCATTAGATAAAGTAAGAAATTTCGGAATCATTGCTCACATCGATGCTGGTAAGACAACTGTGTCTGAAAGAATTTTGTATTACACTGGTGTAAACCACAAGATTGGTGAGGTTCATGAAGGAGAAACAACTACAGACTGGATGGAACAGGAGAGAGAAAGAGGTATTACTATCTGTTCTGCTGCTGTTACATGTTTTTGGAATCCAACATATATGCCTAAGGAAGACTTAAGCAAAAAGGTTAGATTTAACATTATTGATACTCCTGGGCACATCGACTTTACTGCAGAGGTTAAGCGTTCTTTAAGAGTGCTTGACGGTGCTGTTGTTGTATTTGACGGAGTTGCTGGAGTTGAACCACAATCAGAAACAAACTGGAGATATGCCGATGAAGGTAAGGTTCCAAGACTTTGTTTTATAAACAAACTCGACAGAATGGGAGGATCTTTCGAAAGATCATTCCAATCTATTCTTGATAGACTTACAAAAAACGCTGTAAGAATGCAACTTCCTATAGGTACAGAATCTGATTTCTCAGGTGTTGTAGATCTTTTGAAGATGAAAGCTTTTTCTACTGAAGGTGCTATGGGAGAGACTATTGTTGAATCAGAAATCCCAGCGAACATGCTTGAAGATGCAAAGAAATACAGAGCTGAGCTAGTAGAAAAGATTGTTGAAAATGATGAGAAGCTTATGTCTGACTATCTTGAAGGAAAAGAAATTTCTCTTGAAGATTTGAAGAAAACTTTGAGAAAGGCAACTATTGCAAATGACATCGTTCCTGTATTTACTGGTTCTGCTTTGAAAAACAGAGGGGTTCAACTTATGCTTGATGGAGTTGTAGATTATCTACCATCTCCACTTGATATTCCACCAGTCACTGGTATTGATCCAAGAACAGGTGCTGAAGTCTTAAGACATGCTTCTGATGAAGAACCTTTTACAGCTCTTGCTTTCAAATTACAAAACGATCCATTCGTAGGTCAACTTACATATTTCAGAGTTTACTCTGGATCTATAAAGGCTGGTACATATCTTTATAACTCTACAACTGGAGAAAAAGAAAGATTGGGAAGAATCGTAAGAATGCACGCAAATGACAGAGAAGATGTAGATGAGGTTATGGCTGGAGAAATCGCTGCGGCTGTAGGTCTTAAGGGTGCAAAGACTTCACACACTTTCTGTGATGAAGCAAACCCAATATTGTTAGACCAAATCGTATTCCCAGAACCAGTTATTACTTTGAGAATTGAACCAAAGACAAAAGCTGACCAAGAAAAAATGGGATTTGCTTTGAAGAAACTTTCTGATGAAGATCCAACATTTAAAATCAAAACTGATTCAGAAACAGGAGAAACTGTTATGGCAGGTATGGGAGAGCTTCACCTTGAAATTCTTGTAGATAGAATGAAAAGAGAATTCGGAGTTGAAGCAAATGTCGGTAAACCACAGGTTGCTTATAAAGAAACTATTACAGGTGCAGCAGAGAGGGAAGAGAAGTACGTTAAACAATCTGGAGGTAAGGGTCAATATGGTCACGTTGTTATAAACATCAAACCTATGGAACCGTTAGAAGAAGGGAAGAAAATTCCTAAGAACGTGAAGAGAGATGACAACTTTGAATTCATCGATTCTATCAAAGGAGGTGCTATTCCACAGGAATTTATCCCTGCTGTTGAAAAGGGTGTTCGTGAAGCAATGGACAGAGGTATTCTTGCAGGATATAAACTTGTAAATGTGTCTTGTGAACTTACATTCGGTTCATATCACGATGTTGACTCTTCTGAAATCGCATATAAGATTGCCGCTTCTATGGCTTTCCAAGATGCAGCTAAGAGAGCAAAACCTGTTATTCTTGAGCCTATTATGAAAGTTGAAGTTGTTACACCAGAAAAATTCATGGGAGATGTATCTGGAAGTGTTAACTCAAGAAGAGGACAGATAACCGAAATGTTTGATAGAGGAATGAATAAAGTTATTCATGCAAAAGTACCTCTTTCTGAAATGTTTGGGTATGTTACGACTTTGAGATCTATGTCAGAAGGAAGAGCTTCATCTACTATGGAATTCGACCACTATGATGTCGTTCCACCAAACGTTGCAAAAACTATTATCGAAGCTAGAGGAGCAGGTCCTGCAGCGTTGAAATAAAGTTTAAACAAAGAGATTAAAAATATAAAAGGGCGGCGCAAAGCGCCGCCCTTTTTGTATGATAAAAAACCGAGGTCGAACCTTTCTTGAGATTTAAGGTTTGACCTCGGTTTTTGGTTGACTTATCTTTTTTCTTTTGCTATTATTTTGTCTACGCGTTTTATGCGCTTTTTTAGTTGCCACTAGATTTTCTTATGGCAAAAGTGGTGCATTCAAGGTGTAAATTTATAAGTTTCCCAGTCCACCGAGAGGTGAATGATGGGAGTTAATTTTTTAGCTGGTTTTATGAGCAGAGTTTGACCTATTAGGTCCTGCGTTCTCGCGCACTCCGCTTTAAAAATCAGCAACAATAAAAAATATGGCACAAGAATTCGAAAGAACAAAGCCACACGTAAACGTGGGTACCATTGGTCACATTGACCACGGTAAGACAACATTGACTGCAGCTATTACTTACATACAGTCATTGAAAGGTTTAGCAAATCACATCGCTTATGATCAGGTTGCGAAAGCGTCTGAAAAAGATGGTAGAAGAGATTCAACAAAAATCATCACTATCGCTATTTCTCACGTTGAGTACTCATCAGACGCAAGACACTATGCGCACGTCGACTGTCCTGGACACGCCGACTACGTAAAGAACATGATTACTGGTGCTGCCCAAATGGACGGTGCTATCCTTGTTGTGTCAGCTGTTGATGGTCCTATGCCTCAGACAAAAGAACACGTTCTCCTAGCTCGCCAGGTTGGTGTGCCAAAGATCGTTGTTTTCTTAAACAAGTGTGATCTTGTTGATGATGCAGACCTATTAGACCTAGTTGAAGTAGAAATCAGAGAGCTTTTGACTAAATACAACTTTGATGGAGACAATGCTCCTATCATAAGAGGTTCAGCTACAGGCGCTCTTGCTTGTAAGACAGCCGATGAGCCAGGCGCAAAGTGTATTGCAGATCTTTTGACAGCATTGGATACATATATCCCTATGCCTGCTAGAGATATCGACAAGCCATTCCTTATGCCAATCGAAGACATTTTCTCAATCGAAGGAAGAGGAACTGTTGTTACAGGTAGAATCGAAAGAGGAACTGTAAAAGTTGGTGAAGAAGTTGAAATCGTTGGTATTAGAGCAACAGCAAAATCAACAGTTACTGGTATTGAAATGTTTAATAAACAACTTCAAGACGGAAGAGCTGGAGACAACGCTGGTATCTTGCTTAGAGGTACAAAGAAAGAAGATGTTACAAGAGGTCAGGTTCTTTGTAAGACAGGTACAACAACTCCACATACAGAATTTGAGGCTGAAGTTTATATTTTGAAGAAAGAGGAAGGTGGTAGACACACTCCATTCTTCTCAGGTTATAAGCCACAATTCTACATCAGAACAACAGACGTTACTGGAGATGTTACATTGGCTCCGGGAGTTGAAATGGTTATGCCAGGAGATACAGTTACTTTCAAAGTTAAATTGGTAAACCCAGTTGCTCTTGAAGATAAGATGAGACTTGCTATCAGAGAAGGTGGTAAGACTGTAGGTTCTGGAGTTATCACAAAAATAGTTGCCTAATAAAGTTTCTAGGTTAAAGGTTCTAGGTTCTAGTTTTCCTCACAGAGGAAAAACTATACTAGCAACTAGCAACTAGTTACTGAAAACTAAAATATGACTGCAACAAAAACAACAAAAAAGAATACAAGTACATTAAAATCAAAAGTTTCAAAGAAGTCTGTAAAGGAGGATGCTGTTCCTATGCTAAGAATAAGAGTAAGAGCATATGATAGCAAAGTTCTTGACGCTTCAGTCAAACAGATTATTGAAACAGCCATGAGACACGATGTTAAAGTCGTTGGTCCTGTGCCTTTGCCAACAGAAATCAAGAAATATACTGTCAACAGAGCATCATTCGTCTACAAAAATGCGCGAGAACAATTTGAGATGAGGATACACAGAAGATTGATAGATATTATTGGTCCTTCAGCTAAGGTAGTAGAGGCGCTCACAAACTTGAGCTTGCCTTCAGGTGTGAATATTGATGTGAAGATGGTTTAAGGATTAAAATTAATAGACGCATCGCGATATTATCTTTGATAAGTACAAACATCTTCTTAAATTATTTCGACTAGCGAGGAGCAAAGTGTGAAATTCTGATTTTACATTTTGTCCGAGCGAAGTCGATATATAAGGGTTTAATACTCAAAACATTGCTACGGAACAATGACGAACCAGAAATTGGTTCGTCATTGTAGTCGGGTACTGTCACGGTTATAAACCGCTTCTATTTAAGAAGGTGTTTGGCTTTTAGGGGTAATTGAAAAACGCGCTCTGCAATTAAAAACTGAAATGAAATTTATACTAGGAATAAAACAGAATATGACCCAGATCTTTGATGAGAAGGGAAATGTACAGCCCGCGACAATATTGTCGGCTGGACCTCTTTTTGTAACTCAAATAAAAGACAAGAATAAGGATGGGTATTCTGCCGTGCAAGTCGGTTTTGGTACTAAAAAAGAAAAGAACATAAATAAGCCAGAAGCTGGACACTTAAATGGTGTTAATGCTAGATTCTTAAAAGAATTTAGACTAGAAGATACTTCTGCTTTTAAAGTCGGCGACAAATTAGATTTATCTGTTTTGTCTGTTGGCGATTGCGTAGAAGTTTCTGGAATCACAAAAGGTAAAGGATATCAGAGTGTTATCAAAAGACATGGTTTCAAAGGTCAACCAAGAAGTCATGGTCAGAAGCACTGCGAAAATGCTCCAGGTTCTATCGGAGGAGGTCTTAGAAATAGGGTTCCAAAGAACATGAGAATGGCAGGCAGAATGGGTGCTGACAGAGTAACAATAAAGAATCTTAAAGTCCTTGGAGTCGACCAAGAGAATAATCAGATTTTGATAAGTGGTGCCATCCCTGGAAAGAGAGGTACTCTTATTGAAGTACGTGGTTAATTTTAAATACTACTATTATGGAAAAGAAAATTAAAACAGAAAAGAAAGTTTCAAAGAAAGCCGTAAAGAAAGTGGTTGTTCAAGGCGACGCTATAAATGCAAAAGTTTATAGTCAAAAAGGTTCTTCAGTATCTGATATACAATTACCAGCAAGCGTTTTCGGTCTTTCATGGAATGCAGACCTTGTACACCAAGTTGTTGTTTCAATGCTTTCAGACTCAAGAGTTATTCACGCTCACACACAAGACAGGGGTGAAGTAAGAGGAGGAGGTAAGAAACCATGGAGACAAAAAGGTACGGGTAGAGCAAGACACGGTTCATCAAGATCACCTATTTGGGTTGGTGGAGGTGTAGCTCATGGTCCAAACGGATTAAAGAATTATGCAAGAAAGATCAACAAGAAAATGAAAGCAAAAGCACTTTTCACTATTCTTTCAAAGAAATTTAGAGATAATGAAATAATTTTTGTAGACAGATTCGAAATTGAAAAACCAAAAACAACAGAAGCTATTGCTATATTGAAAAATCTAAGTAAAGTAGCAACAACTATTCTTACAAAGAAGAAGAATAGCGCTATTCTTGCAACAGCAAGCAAGAATCCTGTATTTGAAAAGAGTTTTGCAAACTTAGGAAATATTACTGTAGATGAATTAAGAAATATAAACCCTGTAGATTTGATGAACATAAAATACTTGGTTATCGAAAATCCAGAAGAGTCGATCAAATTTATTGAAAATAAAATGGCTAAAGCTAAATAATATGAATAATACAGATTATAAGGCTATTATAAAAAAGCCAAGAGTTACAGAAAAGTCAGGAATAAAATCAGAATCAGAAAATGTTTATACTTTTGAAGTAGCTTCTAAGGCAACAAAAATCAGTGTTGCAAAAGCTGTTAGAGAAATTTACAAAGTAAATCCAGTCAAAGTAAACATTGTAAATCTTCCATCAAAGAAAACATTTTCAAGAGGAAAGATGGGAACAAAATCAGGAGTCAAAAAAGCGGTCGTCTTTTTGAAAAAAGGGGAGAAAATAGCATTTATATAATTATACTCACATGAAATCATATAAACCAACATCACCATCAAGAAGAAATATGACCACTGTATCTTACAGAGGCGTATTGACCACAAGTACTCCAGAAAAATCTCTTACAAAAGGATATAAGAGACATGTAGGAAGAAATAATAGAGGAAGAATCACAGTTAGACATAAAGGAGGAGGTAATAAAAAGCTCTTCAGAGAAGTAGACTTTATGTATAACAAAAAAGATATTCCTGCGAAGATTCTTTCTGTTGAATACGATCCTTACAGAACAGGTTTCATCGGTCTTGTCTCATATGCTGATGGTGAAAAGAGATATATTCTTTTGCCAAAAGATTTAGGAGTAGGAGATCAGATGATAGTGTCTGAAAATGGTGAAATAAAAACAGGTAACAGAGTTCCGTTAAGCAAAATTCCAGTAGGTACTTTCGTTTACAATGTTGAAATAAAGAAAAATGGTGGAGCAAAGCTTTGTAGATCAGCAGGTAACTGCGGTCAAATCATTGCAAATGACGCAGGTTATGCGCACATCAAACTTCCTTCAACAGAAGTAAGAAAGATTCCAGAAGGAGCTTGGGCTTGTATTGGTAGAGCTTCAAACGATGAACAATGGCTTGTAAATGTCGGTAAAGCAGGTAAATCTAGACATATGGGTATTAGACCTACAGTCAGAGGATCTGTTATGAACCCTTGCGACCACCCATACGGAGGAGGTGAAGGTAGACAAGGTAGAGGTCTAAAGAGAGCAAAAACTCTTTGGGGTAAACCAGTCGGAAAAGGCCAAAAATCAAGAACACCTAAGAAATACTCAAATTATCTTATTGTTTCTAGAAGAAAGGTTGGAAAGAGAAAGTAATTTAAATAAAAAACATTCATCGAAAGATGGGTGTTTTTTGTTGACTTCAGCTGGGGGGGGATTATAATAAAGCTATTATAAATTTTATTAAAATCTTTTTAAAAATGATAAAGAAAAATAAGTTGGTAGTAGGCTTACTTGGATTAATAATGTTTTTCTCTTTGATACTCGGTGTATCTGCTCATGCACAGCCTGTGTCCCTCTCAGATACTGTTAATTTATTAATTAGTCTCGGTCTCATTCCTTCAGAAAAGGTAGCAGCAGCAAAAGCTGCTATTGCTGTTCCTACAAAAGCTTCTTCTCCTGTTGTGAATAGTTCTAATTTGGTAAGTGCTCCACAGGCGGCGAGTCAGTCCTGTGCAACAACGATTGCCAGCGGCTTTAATGTTGATTGGCCATCATACGCTACACAAACCTCATCAGGTGATAAGGCTTGTGCTGCTAGAGGAGCTACTTGCTCGGCTGCATATGAAATAGATGGAGACAAATCTACTTGCTCAGCAACAACCTATGGTGGAACAGCACTGTGTGTCGCTGTTGCCAACTCAGTTTCTGGTGTTGATTGGCCATCATACGCTACACAAACCTCATCAGGTGATAAGGCTTGTGCTGCTAGAGGAGCTACTTGCTCGGCTGCATATGAAATAGATGGAGACAAATCTACTTGCCCAGCAACAACCTATGGTGGAACAGCACTGTGTGTCGCTGTTGCCAACTCAGTTTCTGGTGTTGATTGGCCATCATACGCTACACAAACCTCATCAGGTGATAAGGCTTGTGCTGCTAGA
>CAIPUJ010000102.1 GCA_903868205.1 uncultured bacterium
CCCACCCCCCTAGCCAAACATCTGAAACAGTGTTTCAGTTGTATGTCGTTGATAATACACAACATTGTATAAAAATAGGTATTTATGTACCCATTTGACAAGCAAATATTATTACTAATTCTCATCGAAGTCATCGATTATTTCGTCTAAACCCGTGTTTTTGGAGACCGAGGGGTCTGAGATGGCGGAAATACGTGCGGATTCATTGTGTGGAATACTATGTAAGTGGGATAGGCTCGCGCTTCCCTTAATTTTGGGGGCGGGGGTGGGTGGGTTCGGCGCGTTCTCGTTTGCGTTCCACCCAGCAATTGCTGGCGTTGGCTCTGTGGCCTCCGGCTCTGCTGGCTCTGTGTCTGTGTCTAGCTCGCCAGTGTCTGACTGTTGGCCGCCGGCCAGCTCTGCCAGCAGGTCATCCGCACTTGTATATTCAGCGTCAATGGCGTTGCTGTTGTTTATTGCCAGCTTCATGGCATGCATAAGCTTAGCCCTTGCGTCTGCGCTGTCTGTTGTTACCACTGTTTCGCGCCGTTCTGTAAATAATGCTACCTCGGTAATTTTACCCAGCAACTCCAATGCCTTGATTCTTTGCGCTGGTGCTGTGTCATCACTGATGGCATGCTTGGTAAGCTCGTGGATGGTCAAGGCTCTGATGTGTGCAGGGGTTTGATATTTCGCCGCCTCTAATGCAAGTGTTATCCGGTTAGCTAGTTCGATGATGTGGGGATTCTTTGCTATCTTCTGCGCGTCGCTGGCTTGGTTGGCCGGCTTGCTCTTCGTGTTGTAAAGCGAAAGTTCGTGAACATGATTTTTCTGTATTAGGTCACGAAGCTCATGAAATTATCCATACAATTCAAGAAAATCTTTTCATAATTCAAGCTCAAGTAGCAGGCGCAGACAAAAAAGTGTTGGATGAAAAAGTCTCTGACATAGAAAAGATTATAGATAAGATAGAGGCTTCGCTTCCTCCAATAAAAACATTTTTAATTTCTGGAAGTACGGAAATTTCTGCTTTATTTGATTTCGCCCGTACTCTTGCAAGGCGTGCTGAAAGGCGTGTGATAGCTGCTAGTGAAGAGGGAGCGGTCGTAATAGACAAAGAGACTCTTGTGTACATGAACCGCTTATCTAGCTTGTTGTATGCCCTTGCTCGTTTTTCTGCAAAGGAAGATGGTGTAAAAGAATCAAAACCTCAGTACTCCTAGATTTTTTCATAAAAATCTGTTATAAATAATAAATCCTGTTAATCTAACAGGTTAATGGTGCCTATAGTTTAGTGGTAAAACTTCGGTTTGTGGAACCGATATCGAGAGTCCGATTCTCTCTAGGCACCCAAAAATAAAACACCGGACAGAATGTTTGGTGTTTTTAATTTTTGGAGTGCCTAGAGAGAATCGGAAGACGGAAGCGGTATACAAGACGAGTCTTCGAGTGCTTGTCGCTGAGTCGGGGTCGAGAGTTCTTATGAGCGAAGCGAATTAGAAACTCGTGACCGAACTTCTCTCTAGGCACCCCATTTGAAGCCACTAATATAATCATTGTAAAACAATGGTTTTTTAGTAAAAAAATTTCAAATTCCTAAGATTTTGGGATACAGGCTAACCGGAATTGAACTCAACTATTATTTAAATAATAAAGTGATATACTTTTTGTATATGAAAAACATTATTATATTAATTTTAATATTAGTTATTATTGGCGGTTCTATTTATGTATTTATAAATCAAACAAAATTTGTTCCAGTGGTAAGTATCATAAGCCCTAAGGGAGGAGAAGATTTTAACCTTGGAGACAGGTTTCGTTATATCGTAAAGACCGATTATGAAAAGCAGGGTGTTTTAAAGGTCTATATTACAACCTCAAATGTTTTTGAAGAATGGAAGAACTCAGAGTATTATGATTTGGGTGAAGTATCAAGCCTTGATTTTGGTACGGATAAATTGGCTAGAGGAAGTTTTGTAATGGCAAGTGATGCTAAAAACAAGAAATTTCAACCAGGCGATAAGTATTATTTACTCGGAATTTGGAGAAGTGATGATAATAGTGAAAATGCGTATGGTTTTAGTGAATATGAATTTAAAATTTCTAAACCAAAGATTTAAGTCTTGTATATTTAGCATACAAACTCTCCATATATTTGTGATCCTCTAGTATGGTTATAATATAATTTGGACAAAGACCCATCGTAATTTTTCTAAATAATATCCTTACATGACTTGGACTTTTTGGTTCCACCCGAGTATACTTTTGGTATGGAAAAACCAGAAATATTTATACATGGGAATGTAGATGAGGAAGAAAAGAAAGAAGAAGCTCTCAATATAAAGGAAGTTTATGAAAAAGGGTATTCATCAAATTTATCACAGAAAGAGATAGACAAATTATTACATACAGAAAAACCAAAAACTCCGATCGATCTTGAAATTATTAACCTCTCTAACACTTTGACTAATGAGCTACTCACTAAATACGGCCTTAAACCTTTTGATTTAAAAGAAAATAATGTTCATATTATTGATACAAAACTATATAAAAAATTTGCTGGGGATCTAGAGAATACAGATGCTTGTTATCAAGCTTCGCACCAAGCAATCTTTGTTGAAGATATCGGTGAAGAACCCATAACAGAAAGGGTTGGCAAAATACTCCACGAAACTATCCATTTTAAAGGATTTCAATCATATCAGATATTTGAATTTCAAGATAAAAAAAGTAAAAATCCCAATGACAGTCTCGTTTATCAAGGCCCTTTTAGGGCTGGACTAAAGGTGTCTTCAAGCTTGAGAAAAATGGAAGAAAATGATGAACCATTTTCTGTAAGGTTTAAAGGATTAAACGAAGCTGTCGTTGTGGAACTTGAAAGAAAACTTTTACCTGATCTTATTACTCGTGCAGAAAATATACCCAAAGAACCATATTTGGACTTTGAAGAAAAAACAAGGGTAGCACCTTTTTATAATATTGATCCTTCAGAAATAGAGTTTGTCTTTCCATCTGAAGGAAGCATAAGTACATACGCTTATCCAGACGAAAGGGAAGTACTAAGCCTTCTTGTAGAATCTATTCTTCAAGATGATAGCTCATTAAATAGGGACGAAGTTATGGATAAATTCTTTAGAGCACATTTTTCAGGAAATATTTTAGAAATAGCACGTTTGATTGAGAAATCTTTCGGTAAAGGGTCATTTAGAATTTTGGCTGATATGAATGATTATAAATCTTCTGAAAAAGTGAAAGAAATTTTAATGGGCATAAGGTCTACTAAGAATTCTGGTTAAATAGTGTATTTATGGGCAGGGTGAAATACAGGAATATAAATCGTCGCATTATTTTTCTTTTCGAAAATTCTTCCATTTTGCACCACGGCACCCCTTGAAATTATCCCCAATTAGGCATAGTATTGTAGGGAATTAAATTGTTTTTTTAAAAGGGGTAATAAATGAAAAGATTGTATGTTTGGGAATGGATCATTGTCCTTGTTTCGGTTGTAACTTATTTTGTAAGTCTTTACCATGGTTTTACACCGGAAGAAGCTGTTGTCATGGCGACACTAGTAAGCTTAGCTGCGGCGGCTGTATCTATTCTCTGCCTAGACTCTGTGATTGTAACGATGGTTGCTTTTGCAGCGATTGGGGCAGTCGGCTTAATTATTTTGGATATTCCAACATTAACTGTCGCCTCTCTATTGGCGGTGTTTATTGTTGTGGCTATATTGTTGTCAGTCAAATATATTATTGACTCTCGAGACGAGATGGACTACTACGGATTTTTTGGAAGTTTGGCTTCAGAATTTACGATAATCTTTCTTGTTTTGAGATATGGTCACTTACTTTGGAATTATTGGCAGAAATTCTGAGTGAGAAAACCCCGTACGCTTGCGTACGGGGTTTTGTTTTTTTTGTTGACGCCGAGGTGGAACCTTTTTTGAGATTTCAAGGTTCCACCTCGACGTCTTTCAATCTATTTTTTCCAATTATCCAGTATTACAGCTGTTGCGATTGCCACATTTAGTGACTCGGCTTCCCCATAAGAGGGGATTGTGATTTTTTCTGTAATAATATTCTCTAAATCTTTATTTATTCCATTTGATTCGTTACCCATAAGTAGCATTCCAGACTTTGGAAATTCAAAAGTATGAACATCTGAACCACCAAGAAAAGCCCCGAGTATTGGGAGCTTTGTTTTTGGTAAATATTCTTCCAGATTCGTATAAAAAACATTTATTCTAGTAAAGGAGCCTTTTGAAGCAGAAATTGTTTTTGGATTATAGAAATCAGTGGTATTTTCTGAAGCTACAATATTTTTTATACCATACCAATCTGCTATACGAATAATCGTTCCAAGATTCCCAGGATCTTTTATTTCATCTAGCGCGAGTATTATTTCTTCTTCTTTTAATATCGGTATTGAGGTTTCTTTTTGTTTAGCAACAATCAGAGCAGAATCATTTGATTCTAATGTCCCATTTTTTTCTATTTCTTCTTGTGAGACGATATTGTAATTAGTGATACCTTTTTCTATGATTTCACTATATTTATTATAAAAATATTCAGTGAAAATAGCGTATTCTATTTCAAAATCAGAATTAAGTAGTTCTACAGAACTTTTTTCTCCTTCAACCAAGAAAAGGTCGCTTTCCTTACGTCCTTTTTTGTCGTGCAGGGATTTGATTAATTTTGATTGGTTTTTGGTAAACATAGGGAAATTCTAGCATAAATTTGTTATACTTGCCTTAATCCAAACCCCAGTGAAATATGTCCACTTAAGGCGGACATTTCACGGGGTGAGATTTTAAAATTCGCTTAGCTCATAATAAAATCATCATGAAATTTATTTTTGTAACAGTGGGCAAACAAAATGATTCTGGGGTAGATGAAATGATTACGGATTATACCAAAAGAATATCAAGATATATTCAAACAGAATGGAGAATTTTGCCAAATTCAAATATGGAAAAGGAGGGAGAACAGATCCTTAAGACGATTTCAGATGGAGAAATGATTTTGCTTGATAATAGGGGGAAAGAGTTTACAACAATAGAACTCGCTGATTTTCTAGAAAAGAAAATGATATCTGGTAGTAAAAATATATTTTTTGTAATTGGCGGTGCTTACGGGGTGTCAGAAGAAGTGTTTAAGAAGGCAAATTTTGTCTGGTCTCTTTCAAAACTAACTTTTCCACATCAAGTCGTGCGATTATTACTTTCAGAATCTATATATAGGGCGATGTCGGTTATTAAAAAAGAGCCATATCATCACGAGTAGTTATTAATTAAAAATAAAAAAATGAAAGAAGTATATAAAAGATCTTTGGCATTACATAAAAAGTATTCTGGGAAGATTGAAATAAAGGGAAAGGTAAAAGTAAAAAATAGAGATGATCTATCTCTTGCCTATACTCCTGGAGTAGGGCAGGTGTGTTTGGAAATTGCTAAAGACCCAAAGAAGGTTTACGAGTATACATTCAAAAAGAATATGGTTGCTGTTGTTTCTGATGGTTCTGCTGTTCTTGGGCTAGGAAATCTTGGTGCAAAAGGCGCCATCCCCGTAATGGAGGGGAAGGCTCTTCTTTTTAAGGAATTTGCTGGAGTAGACGCTTTTCCAATTTGTTTAGATACTCAAGATACAGAAGAAATAATAAAAGCGGTAAAACAGATCGCACCAGTATTTGGTGGTATAAATTTAGAAGATATTTCTGCTCCAAGATGTTTTGAAATAGAGATGAGGCTTAGAAAAGAATTAGATATTCCTGTAATGCATGATGATCAGCATGGTACAGCCACCGTTGTTTTGGCTGGGTTAATTAACTCTTTAAAATTAAGAAAATCTAAAAAAGAGGATGTAAAGATTTTAATAAATGGAGCTGGATCTGCTGGAACTGCTATTACAAAAATGTTAGTTGGGTATGGTTTCAAGAATATAATTTTAGGTGATAGTCACGGAATAGTTTCAGAAGACAGAAAAGATTTGAATGATGAAAAGAAAAGTTTAATTAATTTTATTAAAAAAGAAACTGGTGATTATGAGAAAATATCAGGTGATTTGGCTATGGCTATAAAAGGAAGAGATATTTTTATTGGAGTAAGTAAAGCCGGATTGGTTTCAAAGGAGATGGTTAAGACCATGAATCAGAAACCGATTATTTTTGCTCTTGCAAATCCTGTACCAGAAATTATGCCAAACGAAGCAAAAAGTGCTGGAGCATTTATCGTGGCTACTGGGCGTTCAGATTTTCCAAATCAATTAAATAATGTTCTTGGTTTCCCCGGAATCTTTCGTGGGGCATTGGATAATAAAATAAAACAATTTGAGCAAGGGATGTTTGTGAAAGCTGCAGAGGCTCTTGCAAAATGCGTTAAGAAACCAAATGTAGATTACGTTGTTCCAAAACCTTTTGATAAAGGAGTGGTAAAAGCAGTGTCCGGTAC
>CAIPUJ010000103.1 GCA_903868205.1 uncultured bacterium
GGAATATCTTTGACTAAAAAAGGGGAAAGAGAATTGGAAAAAATTGGAGATGTAATTACAAAACCTAAAAAATGGGATGGTAAATGGAGAATTTTAATATTTGATATAACTGAAACAAAAAAGTCTACCAGAGATAATATTAGAAGAACTTTAATAAACATTGGTTTTATAAAATTACAAAATAGTGTTTGGGTTTTTCCTTATGATTGTGAAGATCTAATAACTCTACTGAAAGTTGATTTAATGGTAGGTAAGGAAATGCTTTACATAATCGCCGATAAAATAGAGAACGATTCGATTTTGAAAGGTAGATTTGGTTTGTATTAATGACGTAAATAAGAGCGCGGTCGCGTTCTTATTTACGTATTGTGTGTGGTTTAATTAAGATTTATGAAAAAAGATAAGATAAAATTTGTTGTAGGTATAGATGAGGTGGGAAGAGGCCCACTTGCTGGTCCTGTTGCTGTTTGTGCTTTTATAATGCCTGCAAATTTCAATGTAAAAGAATTTGGAATTATAAAAGATTCCAAGAAACTGAAACCTCAAAAAAGAGAAGAAATTTTTGCTAGGTTAAAAGAATTAAAGAAAGAGGGGAAAGTAAATTATTCCGTATGCTATGAAAGTGCAAAAAGAATAGATAAGATTGGAATAAGTAAGGCGATTAAAAATTGTTTGATTAAAGCATTGAAGAATATCAAAGCTAAACCCAGTGAATGCTTAGTACTTCTTGACGGAGGATTAAAAGCACCTGAGGAATATATAAATCAGAAGACAATAATAAAAGGGGATGAAAAAGAAAGAGCAATAGCTTTTGCTTCTATTGCTGCAAAAGTTTCAAGAGATACACTTATGTGTAAATTAGCGAAGAAATATAAAAAATATTCTTTTGAAATTCATAAAGGATATGGTACTCAAAAACATTGTGAAGCTATCAAAAAGCATGGGTTGTCTCTAGAGCATAGGAGATGTTTTTGTAAGAGGTTTATAAATTAAAAAGCACTTCATTATGAAGTGTTTTTTTGTTATAAACTTTTCTAACGAGTTATCCACATCTTGCCAAGGTACCTGGGGGGGGGCTATAATAGTAGGTATGAAAAAACTAAAAATAACTTTTTCGTATGTATTAGGCGGCGTAGTATTACTAGGAGTAGTAGCATTAGCAGCTGACTCACTTTCTCCGTCAGCCCCAGTAGGCACTACAATGAAAACAATGGAAGATGTATATCAGAAACTCACTTTAAATACTTACACTCCACCTACAGAACACGATATGTCTACCACTTCTTCTCCTTTCCCATCCATGCACTCTCTCGCTGATATTTGGGATGCTATTCCTAATCTATTAGAAGGCACTATAGCTACAGGCACAACAATTATGGGTATAACAGGAACTCTCTATGGAGACACAGACCCAAGTAAAGTACTTACTACTGCTACATATCCTGGGACAGCTACTGCAGGAACGCCAGCAATTCAATTCTCAACAGCAGAATTTGGAGGTTATACAAATTGGAATACAGGAGGTACATTCTGCGCCGATCTTGTAGAGGGCGGACATGATGATTGGAGACTTCCAACATACACAGAATTGGTCGATGCATCTGCTGCAGGAGATAATCCAGTGGGCGGTTTTCAGGCTGGCTATTATTGGTCAGGTACTTCGTTCCCGTTCAGTGCCGGCTACGCTTACTTCGTCGGTATGGGTGACGGGGAGGCGTACTACGACGGTAAGGGCTATCCAGTCAGCCTTGTTAGGTGTGCCCGCTAGCATTCTTTCAACATAATCTCATTCAATCATTCTTTCTAAAATGACTCTGGTACTCCAGAGCGTTTTAGAAAGAGACTAAAGAAATGTCTCACTATTCTCAATTGCCGATATATACCGACACCTTTTTCGTTTTGAAAGATTTATATGAAAGAGTCCCAAAATTTGCAAAACAATATAAATATCTTTTGGGAGAAAAAATGCTTGATTGTTGTATTAAAAATGTACTTTTAATTACAAAGATTAGTCAGGAAAAAGATAATGAAAAAAGAATTGCATATGTTTTAAAGGTTGAAGAAAATATAAATATTCTTTTAATTTATGTTAGATTAGCAAATGAATTAAATCAGTTTGGTAAAGAGAATGTTTATTTTTATTTATCAGAAAAGATTTTAAATATTTTGAATCAAACAGAGAATTGGAAAAAGTCTTTACAAAAGAAATAACTTCCCCAGAATTGTTTTGTTGAAAGACGGGCAAGCGTGGGAAAAAGAATGCCACCCTTTGCTCCTCAAGTATTTAGATTGGGGGATAAGAAGATATCATATCCAAGTCAGAGGGAATTAATTTGGGCGGTTTTCAGAATGACAATTATTGGTCAGGTACTACGTACCCGAACAATGCCGACAACGCTTACAACGTCAATATGAATGACGGGAATGCGAACAACGACAATAAGGACAATCCAAACAACCTTGTTAGGTGTGCCCGCTAGTATTCTTTCAACATAATTTTCAATAAACTACCTCGGCACTGAACACATAAAGCGTTCGTTTTTTTCCATCATTACACTCGTAATGACAGAAAGATTAAATTATCCACACTTAACCCCTCTTGTAATGTTGCAGGGGGGGGGGCTATAATAGTAGGTATGAAAAAACTAAAAATAACTTTTTCGTATGTATTAGGCGGCGTAGTATTACTAGGAGTAGTAGCATTAGCTGGCTCACTTTCTCCACAAGCTCCAGTAGGTACTACAATGAAAACAATGGAAGATGTATATCAGAAACTTACACTAAATACTTATATTCCAGAAGACCATTATATCTCTACTACATCATCTCCTTCACAATCCATGCACTCTCTTGCTGATATTTGGTCTGCTATTCCTACAGTTTCATCAAGTACTATTACTACGGGCACTACTATTATGGGTATAGAAGGAACTTATGATATATCAAGCCTCACCCCAGGTAACGTTTTAGCGGGTACTAATTATGGTGTTGATTCCGTTGGTACTTTAAGTATAGATACTACCCCAACCCCACTTCAATTCTCAACAGCAGATGGAGATTATACAGATTGGAATACAGGAGGTACATTCTGCGCCGATCTTGTAGAGGGCGGACATGATGATTGGAGACTTCCAACATACACAGAATTGGTCGATGCATCTCCTGCAGGAGATAATCCAGTGGGCGGTTTTCAGGGTGACGGTTATTGGTCAGGTACTACGCACCCGAGCACTGCCGACCTCGCTTACCTCGTCTATATGAATGACGGGAGTGCGGCCTACGACTATAAGGACTTTCCGGGCGTCCTTGTTAGGTGTGCCCGCTAGCATTCTTTCAACATAATCTCATTCAATCATTCTTTCTAAAATGACTCTGGTACTCCAGAGCGTTTTAGAAAGATATCAAAGAAATATAAAAATTATTCTTTTGAAATTCATAAAGGCTATGGTACTCAAAAACATTGTGATGCTATCGAAAAACATGGTTTGTCTCTAGAGCATAGAAAATGTTTTTGTAAGAGATTTGTTTAAACCTTGCCAAGGTACTTGGGGGGGCTATAATAGTAGATATGAAAAATTATAAACAAGGTTTTGTGATTCCTTTGATAATCGCAATTATTGCTTTACTAGGTATTGGTGGAAGTGCTTATGTGTATGTGAATAAAAAGAATGCGGATAAATTAGAAAATTCTTTGAAAGAGATTACTAAAAATCAGGTGGCGACTACGACTAATATCGTTGGTAATGACAGAGATGAACACGAATGTATAGGTTCTGCTGGTTATACTTGGTGTGAAGTTAAAAACAAGTGTTTACGAATTTGGGAAGAAGAGTGTGAGCGTACACCTATTAATTCTGGTCCTGGTGATAAAGATGGTTCCTCTACAAATGCACCGTCTATTTCAACAACCTCAGATTGGAAAATTTATAAAAATGAAAAGTACGGATTTTCATTTGAGTATCCATCAGTTCTTAAACAGGGTATTAATGGTGAAAATATTATTTTGAGTCATTCTATCGATTATCGTCATAATAACGCTTGTGATTTTAAAGGTGATTCATTACCACTAGAAAAACTAACAGATTTCGGTGTTTCTTTTATGTTCGTTGATAAATCAATAAAAGATTTTGTTCAAAGTAGTTCTTACCTAGATTGGGATTATATTTCTAGTAATCCTTTTAGGTCTGGTTCTTTGAATGGCTATAAGGTTATGGAAGGAATTGAAGGATGCGGGAATAATACTTATTATATTACCGTTTCTCAGAATAAAACTTTAGTTATCTACCGCTCTCTTATTACAGAATTAAGTCCTATCGTTTTAGATTATAAAAAATATCTAGCTCTCCCAGGTATAATTTCTCCCGAACAACAAGATAAATATTTTGATCGAATTTTGTCTTCTATTAAATTTACGCCCGTAGTTGAAACCATTACTGTTCTTTCACCAAATGGAGGGGAGGTAATTTCTTACGGAAGTATTTCTATGGCCGGTGATTTAATGTTTAAATGGAAAAGTTCAGAGGGAGTAAATTACACCCCGTCATCAAATTTTAAAGCATATATTATCGATGCTAATGGATTGATTGTAAGGGATGATTTAATAAATTCTATTTCAAATTTAGGTGGTGGTATTTTTTCTTCATCTTTTATAGGGGAAACAAAACTAAAAACAGACACTAACTATAAAATTAAAATTTGTGATTTTATAAATACAGTAAACGTCTGTGGTTTAAGTGATGATTATTTTTCTATTGTTTCTGTTGGTACACAAAATCAAACTTCAGTAATAGAAAATAGTCCCGCTAAATCTTTTTTAATGAAAATGCAAAAAGATTTAGGGATCAATTACGCAATTAATCCTTCGGTGGGCAGTACTATTCCAACATTTAGAGTAGATTTACCAAGTAATTTTGCACAGGCAAGTAATTATCTGTCCTCTCAATTTGGTGCTACAAAATATGCTACTGAACGTGGGTATATCTATGAAAATTGGCATATACTTTGTATGGATGTTGGTCTTAATGCTGGTTCCTCTCCTTCGGATCTTGAATATGTAACATGTAAAGATAAGATTGGCACTCAAACAATTGATGTTGCTGTTAAAGATATAAAAGGTATAAATACCGATCCTCGAGATTTTTTATTGACAATAGGGAATGAGACAATGAAGGTTAGGATGCCAGCAGTAGTACAGAATACTAATTATCAAAGTGGAACTTATGCTGATTTTGTAAAAGCTATAAGCCAGTATCAGAATGTAACATTCAAAATGACCGGTGAGATAAAAGGAGAGGTGTTTGAAGTTATTAGTATTCAGTGGATGCTGGGATAGTTTTAGGAACAATAACTTAGCAATGACCGTCCTTGATATTTTTAATATCTCTTATTGTATCTATTGATCTAGCTTGTTCGGTAAGGAATTATTTTTCTGTACTCTAAAACTTACATCGTGATATAATATTTATATGAAAAATTATAAAAAAGGTTTTGTGATTCCTCTAATAATCGCAATTATTGCTTTACTAGGTATTGGCGGAGGTGCTTATGTTTATGTGAATAAAAAGTCTGCGGAGAAATTAGAGAATTCTTTTAAAGAGATTGCTAAAAATCAGGTGGCAACTACAACTAATACTAGCGAGCGATCTTCAACTACGGAGCCTGTTAGATTAGAGGAATTTGAAAAAACTATAAATAACGGCGATTTAAATAGTATAAAAAAATATTTTTCTGACAAAGTATATGTTGTTTTGGATGGGTCGTCATGTTGCGGAGAACAGGATGTAAATTACTTTATTAGCAATGCTTTAAGTGGAATAAAGGGTGCTTCTTTCGTTTTTGATCAGAATGATTTACTTGTTAAAGAATATCTTGATTATAAAATTCATCTTGATGGGGACTTAATTATAGGTGTTCAATCTAATTCATTAACAAATACAAAAAAAGTTATAGCTTATCGTGTGTCTGGAAATAAGATTGTCTATTTTGTTATAAGTGATTTTATAACAAAGTTAACCTCAGAAAATTCAACACCAGCTTCAATTATTACGTCAATCTCAACATCCTCTGGACCTATCGGCACCTCAATTGATATTTTTGGCCATAATTTTGCTGGGTTTGAAGGAGACCTTGGTGTTGATATAGAAAATGAGGTTGGAAAAACAGCTTATATATTTAGTTCTTTAGCTGGTGGTTACCCGACACTTTATAAGACTATTTATCCTGGTAAGGAGCTAATAAGAATTACAATTCCAGATAAGGTGTGTGAGACAGCTTACTCTGATTCATATAGTGGCAATCCTTGCAAATCATTTATGGAAATAGTCCCTGGTACTTATAAAATTTCTGTGAAGGGTAATAGTGAGAGAAGTAATGTTGTCATGTTTACGGTTACGTTAGGTGATATATGGAAAACTTATAATTTTGAAAGTTTTGAAATAAAATACCCAGAAGACTCGATTGTTGCTTTTAGTAATAAAGAGAACAAAATTAGTGTTCCTTTTAAAGATGTTGGGTTTTTAAATATCTCAATATTTATACCAGAACAAAATGATTATCCGTGTGGCGGATATGGACCAGGAATAGCATCTAAACATGTTTTTGAACCAATGATTATTAATGGTGAGAAAATTAATGTGGACACTTGGATAGAAGATGGAGAAAAATATTATGAAAAAACTGGTGATTTAAAAGATAAAAATTTTTATTCTAAGTCTGGCCAAGTATGTGAAGGGTCTTTTAGTATAATTTATAGGTTTGACTTCAAAGATTTAACTGATAGGACATATTTAGAATCAATTAATAAGTTGGTCTCAGGTATTTTATCAACTTTTAAATTTAAATAAACAAAAAACACTTCATTACGAAGCGTTTTTTTGATTAACTAAATTTTATATCCTTTCTCGCATCCTTTGCTCTCGCTTGTTCGGTAAGAAGTCTTTTTCTTAGTCTTACTGTCTTTGGAGTGATTTCTAGATATTCATCTTCTCTCATAGTTTCCAAACCTTTTTCAATATCAAGTCTCATTGGTGGGATAAGGTAGAGAGCTTCATCATTTCCAGAAGTTCTCATGTTTGTGAGCTGTTTGTTTTTTGTAGGATTTACATTCATATCTTCTCCGTTCAAAACATGCCCAATAACCATACCTTCATATATTTCAATAGCTGGGTCGATATAAAGTACACCTCTTTCTTGTAGATTCCAAAGTGAGAAGGCCATTGATTTACCTGTGATCATAGAAGTCATAGAACCGAATTCTTGTTTCATTATTTCTCCAGCGAATGGCTTGAAGTCCATAAATCTTGAACAAATAATTCCCATACCTTTTGTATCTACTACGAACTGTCCTCTGTATCCAAGAAGTCCTCTCGTAGGTATTTCAAAGATCATTCTGATTTGATTATCTTTGATCTTCATATCTTTCATAACACCTTTTCTCTTTCCAAGTTTTTCTATTACAGTACCTTGGAATTCTTCTGGTATATCGATAGTGACTTCTTCATATGGTTCACATTCTACTCCGTCTATTGTTTTTACAATCGCATGTGGTTGAGATACCTGAAGCTCGAAACCTTCTCTTCTCATGTTTTCAATGAGAATAGCAATGTGAAGTTCGCCTCTGCCGTAGACAGTAATAGGTTCTGAATCAAAGTTTACTCTGAGACCAACATTGATTTCCATTTCTTTTTCTAATCTTTCTCTGATTTGTCTACCAGTAACAAATTTACCTTCTCTTCCTGCAAAAGGTGAATCATTAACCAAGAAACTCAAAGAGATTGTTGGTTCATCGATATTTATAGCAGGCATTGACTCCTGATCTTTGTTTTCGCAAATAGTTTCTCCAATGTATGCATCAGAAATACCAGCGATCATAACGATATCTCCAGCAAAAGCTTCTGCTACGCTTTCTTTTTGAACTCCATTAAAGGTGTAAAGTTTTGTAATTCTAGCTTGTCTAGATTCTCCTGAAGGCATTTTAACAAAAATTGTTTGTCCATCTTTTACTTTACCATCATAGATTCTAGCAACGCCGAGTCTTCCTAAGAAGTTGTCGTATGCAAGATTAAAAATCTGAGCTCTGAAAGGAGATGTAAGATTTTTCTCTGTATTTGCTGGTGCAACTTTTTCCATTATTAAATCAAGCAAGGGCGTAAGATCTACTTGCTCATCTGTAGGATTTTTCATAGCAACTCCTTTTCTGCCGATAGCGTAAATTGTTGGGAAATCTAATTGATCGTTGTTTGCTCCAAGTTCCATGAAAAGCTCAAGAACTTCTTCGTGTGCTCTTTCTGGGTTTGCAGCTGACTTATCTATTTTATTTATAACTACGATTGGCTTAAGACCAAGCTCTAGAGATTTTTTAAGTACGAAACGAGTTTGAGGCATAGGGCCTTCTTGAGCGTCTACAACAAGAAGCACAGTATCAATAGAACGAAGAACACGTTCCACTTCAGAACCGAAGTCCGCGTGCCCAGGAGTATCAACGATGTTGATCTTTGTTCCCTTATATGGAAGGGAAGTGTTTTTTGCATATATAGTAATACCACGCTCTTGTTCGATTTTATTGCTGTCCATACTTACTCCCTCTTCCACAACACCTGCTTGTTTAAGCATAGCGTCAGTAAGAGTGGTCTTACCATGGTCAACGTGGGCTATAATTGCAATATTTCTTATTTCCATCCCGGTACAAAATTTTAATATTTATAATCTATTCGACTTGTTTTTGATAATTATTTTAAGTGTTCGCTAGTTACATTTTATGCCGGTTGAATTTTTAACGGGACAAGTATTTTGCTACTAATTTAAAAAGCGCCTAAAGGCGTATTTGAGCTTCTATTAAAACAAATTTTTGGGAAAAAGTAAAGCCGACCCTTTATGGGGCCGGCTGTTGTGTTTTGAAAATCATCGGATGATGGCGTGGGATATGCTTAAGTAGACTACACGGTGTTTCGAAATCGAAATCGCAACCAATTTTATCCATACTTATTCTGATTTTTGGATTCTCAGATAAAGCTAGGATTATCGGATGATTCGTCATCGTAAGTTTATTTTCCACAACCTTTTTTAAAAGATTTTTTCTGTATTCATCGACAATAATATATCTTATGTCTAGATTACCATTGATGATATTTTCTACCTCCTTTTCATTTGTGGCGGTAAAAATTATCAAATCGCCTCTTTTTTGTACTGAAGCGAAACCAAGGAATTCGTTTATAGACTCGAAATCGCCAACATAAAGAACTTTAATTCTTGGCATAAATTTCCTTTCGTTTGATTGTTCTAATAGAATTATATAATATCTTTTAGAAAAAGTAAAGCCAATCCTTACGGATTGGCTGCTGCTTTCGGTATATAGTTAAAAGCTTCTCCAAGTGTTCTTACAACTGTTTTGTTGTGTTTACTTAGACAATCACATGAACATCTTGAGCTTCTTTCTATGAGAATTATTTTTATCCCTGTCTTTTCTTTGGCTATTTCATCTATAGTCCTTTTGAAAAGACAGTGATTACAATCAAATATTATCGCTACCAAGTTCCTTTCTTTTATTATTTTTACAATCTCAAGGGCTGATGGTGGACATACTGCTGCAAGTACATCTATATTCTTTTTATGAATTCTCGACATTATCAAAACAAAAAGACCTTTCAGTTCACTTTTGTTTACGTATACAATTTTGTTTTTCACGAAAGAACTCCTTTCTCAAATTCAGGGAAAACAATATACCCAGGATGTCATTAAGTCAAATATGTCTTTTTAAAAAAGTTTGATATAAATCTCCCGCTAAAGTTTTTGCCAATGTTTGTTAAAATTTGTGTTTATAATTAGGGGTGAATTTATTATGAGCATTATGATATAATATTTGGTATGAATTCGAGACAAACAAATTTTATTGGCAAAAATTTTTTTCGGGTAAACATGAGTAAAGAAATAGAAGGTCTTAAAAAATATGTAAGAGCTACAAATTATCTAACAGTATCTCAAATATATTTACAAAATAATTTTTTATTAAAAAATAAGCTTTCTTTTGAAGATATTAAGCCTAGGCTTTTAGGACATTGGGGTACTTGCCCAGGGATTAACTTTGTTTATGCTTGTTTGAATAATTTAATCAAAAAAACAGATGCAGAAATGATATTTTTGCTTGGCCCGGGGCATGGTTTCCCAGCGCTTCAAGCAAATGTTTTTTTAGAAGATACTCTTTCCAAATATTATAAAGACGCAACAAGAGATGAAAGGGGAATCGCATACATTTCTAAGCAGTTTAGCTGGCCATATGGTTTCCCTAGTCATGCTAGCCCCGCTACTCCAGGAGTAATACTTGAAGGTGGTGAGCTTGGATATTCTCTTTCTACTGCATATGGTGCTGTACTTGATAATCCAGATCTTATTGCTGCATGTTTGGTTGGTGATGGTGAGGCAGAAACTGGACCTCTCGCTACATCATGGCATTTAAATAAGTTTGTTGATCCAGCAAAAAATGGTGCAGTGCTCCCAATACTTCATTTGAATGGTTATAAAATTTCTGGCCCGACAATTTTCGGAAGAATGACAAATACAGATTTGAAAGCTTTGTTTACTGGATATGGATATGAGCCGATTATTGTGGAGGGTGATGATGACAAAGTATATAAACAAATGGTTTCAGCTTTAAATAGTGCTTATACTTCAATAATTAAAATTCAGAAAAAAGCTAGAAGTCAAAAGAGTAAACCATATCAATACTTTGCTAGATTTCCGATGATTATTTTAAAAACCCCAAAGGGTTGGACCGGTATAAAAACTCTCGAGGGACAAAAGATAGAAGGGAATTGTCTCTCACACCAAGTTGTTGGTAAGGATGCGAAGACAAATCAAATTGAACTAGATGCTCTTGGTAAATGGATGAAGTCTTACAGATTTAATGAAATCTTTGATGAGAAAAAAGGTTTTGATAAGGACGTTTTAGACCTGATTCCGAAGGAGGAATTAAGAATGGGAAATAATCAAAAAGTTTTTGGTATCAAAAAGGGTGATGACGAAAGAAAATTAATTTTACCTAAAACAGAAGATTTCTCTGTGAAGGTTGATTTCCCTGGGGACACTCAAGTAAGTTCTATGAGAAAAATCGGTGCGTATATTTCTGAGACAATGAAATTAAATGAGGGAAAGAGGAATATAAGACTTTTTTCTCCAGATGAAACCTACTCAAACAGACTTCAAGATATATTTAATATTACAAAAAGGGCTTTGGCTGGTCCAATAGAAAGCTGGGATACAGACATGGCAAAAGACGGTAGAGTAATAGAAATGCTCTCAGAACACTCTATGCAAGGCCTAGCACAAGGTTATGCTCTTACAGGAAGATTCGCTATATTTGATTCATATGAAGCCTTTGTCCCGATTGTTTCTAGTATGGCTGATCAGTATAGTAAGTTTATGAAAATCGCTAGGAAGACAGAATGGCGTGGAGATATTCCATCATTTACATATCTTATTACTTCTTCTGGATGGCGTCAGGAACACAATGGCTTCTCCCATCAAAATCCTGGATTCATAGATGGGCTTTTACAAAAGCATAATGAATTTATAAATGTATTTTTCCCAGCAGATGCGAATGAATCATTAGAGATCATTAAAAAGTCTTTAAATTCATTAAATGAAATAAATATTATTGTTGCAGAAAAGACTCCAGAAGCAGTGTGGCTATCTATAGATCAATCAAAAAAGGAAATCGAAAATGGTTTGTCTATTTGGGATTTTGCGAGTGAAGAAAATCCAGATATTGTTTTCTCGGCTTGTGGACAGTATCTTATAAAAGAAGCTTTAGCAGGAATTGATTTGTTGAAAAAAGAAATTCCAGAAGTAAAAGCAAGATTTGTGAATATTGTAGAACTTTCACCGAACACTATTGGTAGCTCGATTACAAAAATGAGTGAGGAAAAGTTTGAAGAATATTTTACAAAAGATAAACCGGTGATATTTAATTTCCACGGATATCCTGAGACTTTGAAACAATCACTTTTTGATTATCAGGCTGTAAACAATAGATTTACGGTTCATGGATATCTAGAAAGCGGTTCAACAACGACACCGTTTGATTTACATGTTAGAAATAAGACAGATAGGTACACACTACTTATTGAGGCTTTGGAAAAATTAGTAGCTAGTGGTGCTGTAGAGGAAAGTAAGGCGACAAGAGTAATAGAAATTTATAAGCAAAAAACTAAAGACCATCTAGACTACATAAAACAAAATGGTATAGATCCTTTAGAAATAGAAAACTGGAAATGGACAAAAAATATTTAATTGTAAATACAGGTAGTGCATCTAAAAAATATGCTTTTTATGTAGGAGATAAAGAACAAGCTTTTTTTCACTTTGAAAAAGAGGGTAGTGGTTTTATTGTTACTCTTAAACAAGATACTGGTTCAGAAAAAATTCAGATTACGAAAAACGATTTTGATAAAGCTATAGATTATCTTCTAAATATTCTAATCAAAAAAGCTTTTATTTCTTCTATCAATGATATCAATGGAATTGGTGTAAGGACAGTTGCCCCGGGTGTTTATTTTGAAGATAATCGTTTAATAGATAAACAATTCCTTAAGCACATGAAAGAAGCTGGTAAGAAAGCTCCGCTTCATGTAGAAGCTATATCTCTTGAAATAAACAAATTAATAAAAATATTTAAAAATAAGGTTCCTGTTATTGGTATATCTGACAGTACCTTCCACAAAAGTATGCCGGTGAAGTCTAAGCTTTATGGGATTAATTTAAATGATGCAAAAAAGCATGAGATATACAGATATGGATATCATGGCATCTCTCTTGGTTCAATTGTAAATAAACTTAAGGCTAATAACGAGCTATCAGACAAAATGATTATCTGCCATATCGGTGGTGGTGTAAGTATTACTGCTGTGAAGGATGGGAAAAGTATTGATACTACAATGGGCTTCACACCTCTTGAGGGTATGATTATGGCCACAAGGGTGGGCGATATAGATTCTGGTGCTCTTATATATCTATCAGAAGCTTTGAAATTAAGTGGAGATAAATTAAAACAGTATTTAAATAAGAAATGTGGACTTCTTGGTTTGTCTGCTGGACTTAGTGATGATGTCAGAGAACTTTTGAAAGCAGAAAGTGAAAATATAGATGCAAAAAATGCACTTGATATTTATGCTTATAAAATTCAAAAGCAAATTGGTGCTTATATGGCTACTCTCGGAGGCTTGGACACATTAGTTTTTTCTGGAACAGTAGGAGAGAGATCATTTAAAATGAGAGAAAGAATACTAGGTGGTCTTGAAGGTTTAGGTTTCGTTTTAGATAAAAATAAAAACAATGCTACTGATAATATAGACGCTATAATTTCTACTCAGGAATCACAGATAAAAATAAAAGTTGTGAAGACAGATGAGATGGTGCAGATTGCGAAAGAGACCAGAGAATTTATTATATAAAATAAAAAAGAAAAATCCCTTCACGTTTTCACGTGAGGGGATTTTATTTTTGAAGTATCAGTGTGATATTTTCTGCTTCACATTGAGCTTTTTCCCAATCTTCTACTGTTATTGGGGATGCTGAAAGAACTTCTTCCAGGATATTTTTAAGCTCATCGTTTTTTGGAATCAAAATATATATAGAAATTATTTTCCAAAATATGCTATAGCTTGAATCTATAATACATACGTCTTTTACTCTTCTTGTTTTTTTACCACTTATCGGCGGCTCAAAACAGAGATTAATAATTTCTTGTACACATTTTTTTTCCTCAGAACTATTTGTTTTAAGACAACTCCATTTGTCAATTAACACAAAAAATATTTCGGCCGCTTTTTCATCAATTCTTTCTTGCATCTTTTGATTAGCGGCAGTTCTTATTTTGTTAATAATAGTGCTTTTATCAGCACAACTTCCTAGTAGTCTCTTTAATTTATCCATTGAATGTCCTCCTTTCTAGAACTTTGTTCCGAGAAAGAGCATATCATAAAACCAGCCCTATATAAAGTGGCTGGTTTTTAGTTTGATTTTATAGTCTTGACCTTAGTTCTCTTTCTAATATATCGATTTTGGTTTCTGAAATATGATGCTCATCCACATGTTCTCTCATCCATGCTATTCCTTTATTTATTTCTTCTTCACTTATTCCTTTTTCTTTCTCTTTTTCTTCATACATGTCTGCACGGAAGATTTCTTCAACTCGATCTCTTTCTTTTTCTGTAAAATTGTGTCCGGCAAGTTCACTCCTGACCTTTTGCCATTCTTTTTCTGTAACTCTAGGTTTCATGTCTGTCCAAAATAGTCCCATAATTATATATTGTTAATTAGTAATGAATTAATTATAACTCCTTTTTTAAAATAATAGCAAATGTCTTTATTGTTGTTATATAAAATAAAAACCATCGCAAAAAATTGCAATGGTTGAAAAGTCTAACGAAAGAACAAAATGGCGGAGTACCGGTGCCATAGGTGTTTAATCCTGTACAGGGGAAGAGGGTTAACCCAAGGTCTGTGGAGATAGGTGGTCTCCGGCCTAAGATCGAAAATCCTCAAAAAAACACTCTGGAACACCGGACTCCACTTATAATGATAACTCTTTTTGGGTTTTTGTCAATACTTAATCAAATAACAAAAAACCACTCATATTTTGAGCGGTTTTTTGCATCTTTTAACTATTTTAAGCCTTTTTAACTTTCTCTCTTACAACAGCTTGTGCTGCAGCAAGTCTTGCAATCGGTACTCTGAAAGGTGAACAAGATACATATGTAAGACCTTCTCTGTGACAGAATTCAACAGTTTTTGGTTCTCCTCCGTGTTCTCCGCAAATACCAATCTTCAAATCTTTCTTGATACTTCTTCCTTTCTTAACAGCGATTCTTATAAGTTCACCGATACCTTCTTGATCTAGAACTTCGAATGGGTCATAAGCGAAGATGTCTTGAGCTACGTATTCCTTAAGGAACTTACCAGCGTCATCTCTTGAAAGTCCAGCACCCATTTGTGTAAGATCGTTTGTACCAAATGAGAAGAATTCTGCGCCAGCTTCTACAAGCTTGTCAGCTATAAGAGCGGCTCTTGGAACTTCAATCATTGTACCAACTTTGTAATCTATTTTTACTTTTGCAGCTTTTATTTTTGCTTCAACAATATTTACTATTCTATCTTTCAAAATAGTATATTCTTTTGTTGTTGCAACGATAGGAATCATAATTTCTGGTTTAACAGATTTTACTTTCTTACCACCAACTCCTTTTACACATTCTATAGCAGCATCAATAATTGCTGTTGCTTGCATATCGTATATTTCAGGATATGTGATAGCAAGTCTACAACCTCTGTGTCCAAGCATTGGGTTGAATTCATGTAAATCTTCTATTTTTGCATTTAGAGTTTTCACATCAACATTCATTTCTTTTGAAATCTCTTCAATATCTTTCTTTTCTTTTGGTAAGAATTCATGAAGTGGAGCATCTAAGAGTCTAATCGTTACAGAATATCCATCCATAGCTCTGAATAATCCAGCGAAATCTCCTTTTTGATATGGAGCGATTTTTGCAAGGGCTTTCTTTCTGCTTTCTAAATCAGATGAAAGAATCATTTCTCTGATAGCTTTAATTCTTTCTCCCTCGAAGAACATGTGTTCTGTTCTACAAAGACCTATACCTTCTGCACCAAACTTTCTAGCGACATCTGCATCATGTGGAGTGTCAGCATTTGTTCTTATGCTTAGTTTTCTAAATTTATCTGCCCAAGTCATAAGGGTGCCGAAGTTTCCTGAAAGTGAAGGATCTTGTGTAGCAAGTTTACCAGCATAAACCTTTCCTGTTGCACCATCTAGAGAAATAAATTCTCCACCCTTGATTGTGATTCCTTTGCTCTTTATTGTAAGTGTTTTTGCTTTTTCATCGATAATCAAATCTGAACATCCAGCAACACAAGAAGTACCCATACCACGAGCAACAACAGCAGCGTGAGATGTCATACCTCCTCTCGCTGTGAGAATACCTTTTGCTGAGTGCATACCATCGATATCTTCTGGTGAAGTTTCAATACGAACAAGTATTACATCGAGACCAGATTTTGCTTTTTCAAAAGCCTCAGAAGCTGTGAATACTATTTCTCCAACAGCAGCACCAGGAGATGCAGGAAGACCTTGAGCAATAACTTCTGCCCTGTCTCTTGCTATAGGATCAAGTTGTTTGTGTAGAAGTTGGTTTAATTGATTTGGATCAATTCTAAGAATTGCTGTATCTAGAGTGATAAGCTTTTCTTTCACCATATCAACTGCGATTCTTACAGAAGCCGCGGCTGTTCTCTTACCATTTCTTGCTTGTAGAATATAGAGCTTACCTTTTTCAATAGTAAATTCCATATCTTGCATATCTTTGTAATGTTTTTCAACTTTGTTACAAACAGTAACGAGTTCTTTATAGATTTTTGGATTTTGTTTTGATAAGGCAGAGACAGGAAGTGGTGTTCTGATACCAGCAACAACATCTTCTCCTTGCGCATTCATAAGATATTCACCGTAGAATTTTGCTTCTCCAGTAGAAGGATTTCTTGTGAAGCAAACACCAGTTCCAGAATCTTCTCCAAGATTTCCGAATACCATCGCTTGAATATTTATTCCAGTACCGATAAGACCTTTGATACTATTTATTTCTCTATATCTTATAGCTCTATAATTGTTCCAAGAATTGAACACGGCATTTATAGACATGTACATCTGCTTTATAGGATCTTGAGGGAAACCAATACCTTTTACTTCTTTAATTTTATTTTTGTATTTTGTAACAATTTCTTCTAGATCTTCTGCCGTAAGGTCTGTGTCGATTTTTGCACCTTTTGTATCCTTTACAGATTCTAAAATGTGTTCGAAGTCTGAGTGTTCAACTTCCATGACGACGCTTCCAAACATTTGGATAAGTCTTCTGTAAGAATCCCAAGCGAAACGAGCATTACCTGTCTTTTCTGCAAGACCCAAAACAGATTTATCATTTAAACCAAGGTTTAAGATGGTATCCATCATACCAGGCATAGATGCTGCAGCTCCAGAACGAACAGAAACAAGAAGAGGATCATTTGCATCCCCAAGCTTCTTTCCCATTTTCTTTTCTAGGCTAGCTAGATTTGCATCAATTTGTTTTTTAACTTCATCATTTATTTTTTTGCCTTCTTCATAGTAAAGCCTGCAAGATTCTGTGGTGACAGTAAAACCAGGAGGAACATTGATTCCCAAACCCATCATTTCTGCCAGGTTTGCACCTTTGCCTCCGAGTATTTCTTTCATACTCTTATTTCCTTCTTCAAAAGCATAAACATACTTTTGTTTTTTTGCGGCTGGTTTTTTACCAGCGACTTTCTTTTTATTTGTTGTGACCATATAAAAATATTAAAACTAATAAATAAAAACACATTAAAAAACATCCGACCTCGGGTGTTTTAAAACTTGCTTCCAAAATTTTAAGAAAATTCTATTTTTAAAGATGAGTTTCCTGGTAGCGGTGGTTCTGGTTCATCGGCTGGAGTAAGTATTCAATTTGAATATGATTTTAAAAGCGGTAAAATTA
>CAIPUJ010000104.1 GCA_903868205.1 uncultured bacterium
AACTAAAAATAAAAAAGGAGTTTATTATTTTAATTTTAAGATTGTTAATTCTGAAATAGAAAACACAGCTAGCTTGTCTCAAATTAAATTAATAGATAGTAAAAGGTTGATAGATAAACTCGGTTATATCTCGGAGTCTGATTATCTTGGAATCAAGGGCAAAATAAAGGATATTATTGGATGATGATATAAAATATGAAACCGCCCCCAGAGGGAGCGGTTCCGAGCCCGAAGGCCATATATGGGAATATTATATACTATATTGATTTTTATCGCAAGTACTTAAATATACATCTAAAAATATGAATAAAAAAGCAAAAAATATGGTAAAAGCAACAGATTTTAGTGACTATTTGGCTAAAGAGCTGAAAGATCCAGAATCTAAGAAGCTCTATGATATATACGATTCTGAATTGAATGCTAAATATCGTGAGATTAATAAAGCTTGTGTAAGATAATTTTCTTGAAGGAATAACCTCAAGATAGTGGGGTTGATTTTTGTTTTAATAAATAATAAAAAATGCCAAATCAAATAAACGATATAAAAGAAGCAAATGACAAAATAAGGGAACTGCAAAAAACAGTTTCTTTTTTGGAAAAGAATAATGACAAGCTCAGAATAAATGGAGAGCTAAAGAATGAATTCATATCTTTAGCTACGCATCAGATAAGAAGTCCTCTAGGGGCTATTCGTGGTTATACTTCACTTCTACTTGATGGAGATTATGGTGAAATACCAGAGAAGTTTATTGAACCTTTAAATATTATCTTAAAATCCACAGATTCTTTAAATAAAACAGTAAATGATTTCCTAGATGTATCTCGTATAGAACAAGGGATGATGAGATATTACATGAAGGACTTTGATATGCATGATTTGGTGCTTGAAGTAGTAGATGAGTTTAGGATTAATATAAAGAACAAAGGACTTGAATTGAAACTTCATATAACAAGAGGTTCTTGTTTTGTGCATGATGATAAAGCAAAAATGAAAAATGTTTTGGTGAATTTGATTGATAATTCAATTAAATATACGCAATCTGGTTTTGTTGAAATAGGTTTAAAAAAGAATGTTAATAATAAAGTCTTATTCTATGTAAAAGATAGTGGTATAGGAATAAGTGAAGAGACTATGCCGTTACTCTTTCAGAAGTTCAGTAGGGCTAAAGAAGTGGGGAAATCAAATATATTAGGAACAGGTTTAGGATTATATGTAGCTAAGAAGATGGTGGAAGCACAAAAAGGGCGAATCTGGGCCACATCCGATGGTGAGGGTAAGGGCTCACAGTTCTATGTAGAACTGGAGCTCGTAAAGAACCAATAAAATATAAAGGTCATAGGCATGGTTAAAACCAGTGCTTTTTTATTTCGACTAGCGAGGAGCAAGGTGTGAAATTCTGATTTAACATCTTGTCCGAGCGAAGTCGATATATAAGAGCTTTGGCTGCTTATATTTTTTTCTGTCATCCTCGCATAGGCGGGGATCCAGAGAATCAGAACTGGATTCCCTTTTTCAAGGGAATGACAAACAAGGATGGATCGCTTCGTTTTACTCGCAAAGACGGATATAGAAAACAAACACCAAGGTCGAACCTTTCTTGAGATTTTAAGGTTCGACCTTGGTATTTACTGATTACCATGATTGGATTTATTATTCTAAATATCCTATAATAAACAAACTATGAATAATGAAGAAGAACAGATAAAAGTAAGCCCAGAAGAAAGACAAGATCGTATAAAAAAACTTGAACTCATAAAAAAATCTGGGGTTATTCCTTATGCTGCAAAATTTGAAAGAACCCATAGCCTTCTAGAAGCTCGTTCTGCTGAAGTCGGTACAAAAGTGACTGCAGCTGGAAGAATTGTACTATTGCGTGATATGGGTAAGGTGACTTTTATTCAGCTTCTTGATTTCTCTGGACGTATACAGCTTATATTTAAAGTGGATCAGATTGGTCAGGATGTATATAAGTCCTTCATGAAGATAATTGATGTCGGTGATTTCATCGGAGTAGAAGGTGAAATTTTTGTTACACAAAGAGGAGAGATATCTATTCTTGTAAATAAGTATACTTTTTTAAGTAAAGCACTATTGGCCCTTCCAGAAAAGTGGCATGGTTTAAAAGATGTAGAAACAAAATATAGAAAGAGATATTTGGACTTGATATCAAATGATGAGTCTAAAAAGCTATTCCAATTCCGTAGTGATTTCATAAGATCTATCAGAGAATTTTATTGGAAAGAGAATTTCTTAGAAGTAGAAACACCTACATTTTTACATCAAGCTACTGGTGCCACAGCTACACCATACAAGACACACAACAATGCATTAGATATAGACTTATATTTACGTATTTCCCATGAGCTGCCTCTCAAAGAGCTTATAGTCGGCGGTATGGAAAAGATTTTTGAATTAGGGAAAGCTTTTCGCAATGAAGGTATTGATCCATCGCATTTACCTGAGCATACTCACTTAGAGCATTATTGTGCCTACTGGAATTTTGAAGATAATATAAAGTTCTCTGAAAGAATGTTTGATTATATTTTTGAGACTTTACATTTAGACAAAAAGATAGAAGTTGAAAACAGAGAAAAGGTAAAAACGGTTGTGGATTTTACCACACCATGGAAAAGAGTTGATTTTATAAAGATGTTGGAAACAGATACTGGTATTGAGATAATGAAATACACCGAGGCACCTGAATTACTTAAGGATATAAAAAAGAAATCAATCCAATTTGATGATATGGATAATATGAGTTTGGCTGGATTGGTAGATAATCTATATAAGAAAGTTAGTAGACCAAAAATCGTTGGTCCTGTCGTCTTGTTTAATTACCCAAAATATTTACAACCGCTTGCTAGAGTTAGTGATAGTGATAACAATATTGTTGATCAATTTCAGGTTGTCGTTAACGGTTGGGAAATTGTAAAAGCTTACTCAGAGCTAGTTGATCCAATAGATCAAAAAGAGCGTTTTGATTTACAGAAAACTGCGAAAGACAACAAAGAAGGAGAAGTCATGGAAGGTGATGATGAATTTATTGAAGCCCTAGAACACGGTGCACCTCCAATTTCTGGTTGGGGTATGGGTATAGATCGTACTATCGCTATTTTAACCGGTCAGGATAATCTAAGAGATGTTGTGTTGTTCCCATTGCTCAGACCTAAAAAATAAAATCAATTTAAATATTGATTTTATAAAAGATAGTGATTATTTAAATTTAAATGAAAAAAGTAATCCAAAAAGCTGGAGCTATTATTTTTAGTAGCGTTGATAAAAATAAAATAGCTTTACGTTATGGTGCTGGATATAAAGATTGGTCTTTTCCGAAAGGCCATATTGAGTTTGGCGAGAATGCAGAAGTAGCAATGTTTAGAGAAATTAAAGAGGAAACAGGATTAAGTGTGAGAATTGTAAAAGAACTTCCAAATCTTGAATATATAAACTACGGTGGCGAAAATGTATCTACAAAAATGTTTCTTGTGGAGTCTGAAGATGATTCGGAATTAAAACCTGAGTT
>CAIPUJ010000105.1 GCA_903868205.1 uncultured bacterium
CGCTCGGGTATTCTGTTTTGGAACACGCGTAATTTTTCTGCTGAAAAATTCGCTCACTCTCACACCGTCGTGTTCCGAGAGTTTCCAAAACAGAAGACCCTCGCTCGCTTACTGGCAGAGCAGAAAAAGTCGGAGGTCTCTCCGCGAGGTTGAAATTTGGGTAGGGACCCAAATGAAAGACCTTGAACGTTTTGTAATCAAAATGTGAAAGGTGTACTGCTCCTGTAAGGAGGAGTCTTCGACGGGAAAAGGTGAGTCCTCGGACTTTTCAAAGAACAGAAGGGAGGCCGCACCTCAAAATTACCAGAGAGGAACGGCCTCCGGAGAGATAACAGGTAAAAAGCTTGCATTTTGGGTTAAATATGCTATAATACCCAGTGTGAGTGCTAGTTAATGGCTAGCTCGAACAAATGTCTGCATATTGCCCCGCTTCGGTGGGGCTTTATGTTTTATATGCCATTTGCTAACTATTTTAAATAACAGAAGAATAGACTTTGAAAGTTTGACGAATTTTATAAACTTTGATAGTATTATGATGTAATATTATAAGATAATATATTAAAATTATGACCACAATATCTATACCAATACCTGAAAATTTAGTTGATTTTATAAATCAAATGATTGCAAATGGCAAAGCTGAAACAAAAGCTGAGGTTGTTCGCTATGCTCTTAGAAAATATGCCGAGGACGAAGCGTTTGCTTCCGTTCTTAAGTCTAGACAGGAAATAAAAGAGGGAAAATTATTGGAGGGAAATCTTGTTGATTTGGTAAAGGATTTTAGAAAGAAGGGTCTTAAGAATAAAAAATAAGATGTTTAATATAAAATATTCACATCATTTTGTACGTAAAGTATCAAAACTAGAAGATTCTTTGATTGAAGAAATTCAAGATAAAATCGAATTATTAAAGAATGAGAGTAATCATCAGAAATTAAAAGTTCATAAACTCCACGGTGTACTCAATGGATCTATGAGCTTCTATGTAAATTACAAGATCAGAGTTATCTTTGAGTATATTTCTAATAAAGAGATCGTTTTGGAAGATGTTGGGGGGCACGATATTTACTAATACTGAGGTTTTTTAAGACTGGATTCCCGTCTTCGCGGGAATGACAAACCGGATAGGGTTGTGGTTTATATATTTCCTGTGCTAAAATAATAGAGGATTGTTCTTAGTCACAGCCGGCGGTTGCACTCATGTAAGACATTTGTTTTGGAGTTCGCCCCCGCCGGCTATGATTAGGAAGAATATATTTTTTACCCGTTAAAGTTTTTGCCAATGTTTCTGCAAAATTGGTATTTCAAGCTAGTCATTTTTTATAATTTTTAAGTATGATACAATGTTTTTTGGTTTAAGTCGAAAAGAAACAATTTTATTGGCAAAAATTTTTTTGGGTGAATATGGAAATTAAAGAGAAGATAAAACTATCTGAACATTCTACATTTAGAGCCGGCGGAGACGCTCGGTTTTTTTGTAATGTTACATCAATAGAAGATTTAAAAGAGGCTGTTGATTTTGCACAGAAAAATAATTTGAAGTTTATGATTCTCGGTGGCGGTTCTAATATTCTTTTTGATGATCTTGGATTTAGTGGGATCGTAATAAAAAATAATATTTTAGGTATAAAAAAAGAATCAGAAAATAATGAGAACGTAATTTTTTCTTTTGGTGCAGGAGAAATTTTAGATGAAGTTGTTAATTTTCTTGTAGAAAATAATTTTTCTTTGTCAGAAAATCTTTCTGGAATTCCTGGAACTATCGGTGGTGCTGTTTTTCAAAATGCTGGTGCATACGGAGTGGAAATAAAAAACATCGTGATTTCTGTAGAAGTATATGATACAAATACGCAAGAAATATTTCTTATACAAAAAGAAAAATGTAATTTTTTATATCGCCAGAGTCTTTTCAAGAAAAATAGAAGCTTAGTAATTACAAAAATATATTTAAAATTGAATAAAAATTTTGTACCAAATTTGGAATATGCAGGACTAAGAAAATTATTTGAAAATGCACAAAACGTGACCATAAAGGATATAAGAGAGGGAATATTAAACATACGTAAAGAAAGGCTACCAGACTGGAAAAAGCTTGGTACTGCTGGGTGTTTCTTCAAAAACCCTATTATTACAGAGGATAAGTATTTAGAAATATCTGAGATATATAAAGATATACCAAAGTTTGACGCAGAAGAGGGATTTGTGAAAATTTCTTTGGGGTTTGTTTTGGAAAAAGTTTGTGATTTGAAAGAATTCAAAATAGGAGAAGTTGGTTTGTATAAAAAACATTCTTTGACTGTCATAAATTTCAAAAATGCAAAAAGTTCAGAAATAAAATCA
>CAIPUJ010000106.1 GCA_903868205.1 uncultured bacterium
GAACTTGGAATTTATAAATTTGTTCCAATTATTTCAGATAGAAGCGAAAAGAAAGGTTTAAACATTGAAAGAGCAAGGAAAATAATCAAAGAGGCAAGTGAACAATCGGAAAGGGGAATTATGCCAGAAATTTGTGAGCCGATCACACTTCTAGAATCATTGAATGATTTAAACTGTGAGGCAATCGCTTTGCATTTAGAAGGAGAAACTTTTGATACTGATAAATTTAAAAAACTTTCAAAACTCGCACTCTTTGTTGGTCCTGAAGGAGGATGGGGAGAAAAAGACATTGCATTTTTTAAAGAAAAAAATATTCCTCTTGTAACACTTGGTTCTCAAGTGCTTAGGGCAGAAACAGCGAGTGTGGCCGTGTGTTCAAAACTACTGCTGTAGTTTTGGTTATATATGTTCTAGTGTTCTAATTGTTCTAAGTGTAAAGAAAAGAAAACTTCTGCAAAGATTGCAGAAGGTTTTAATCAACGAAAGATATTTCTCTCGGTAGATTTTTGGGGTTTACCCCGATGATTTTTTTGATACCGATTACCCTGTACCACTTTAGTTCCTGATCAAGTGCGGGGATTGCCTCAACTCGGTATTCACCTTTGGGGATTGTACCGGTTGAGTTCAACGACCTATCACCAAAAGCAAGCATTGGTATGCTAAGAATCATTTTCATATTTAGGAGCTCCTTCTAAGTACCTAGTATAGCAAAATCCAAGTCAAAAGGCAAAAGTCAAAAATCAAAGGTGAAACTTAAAACTTATTAAGTAAAGACTTCGCCTGGGGCGAAGTCTTTAACTTTTGAATTTTTACTTTAAATTCTGACTTTTGAGTTTTGATTTTTGACTTATTCTTCTAGGAACTTAAACACCTCCTCGTTTGTGAGCATGTGTTCAACATAGATTTTTGCTCGAAGTGGGTCTAGGTCTGTGTACATAGCTAGAAGTTGAGTGGATTGCAATTCAACTTCTTCTTTGTTTGGTTCTAATTTTTCTTTTATAGCAATTTCGGCAAGAATAACATTCATCTTTGCTCGCTTTTCCGCTTCTCCTTTCCATTCAGCCCGTAAATCTTCCTCAGTCTTTTTGATGCTTGCTAGATAATCTTCAGGTTTCATTCCATATTGTGCAAGATCACCTTTGAATTGGTTTACAAGTTTGTCTTGTTCGCTTTCCACAAGAACTGTAGGGATACTTAGTTTTGTTTTTTCTATAATCTTCTCAACAATATCTAAACGAATTTTTTGTTTTTCTTTTAATTTCTTTTCGTTAAGAATATTTTCTTTTAGTTTTATTTTGAAATCTTCGACATTTGCAAAGTCTCCAAGAGTTTTTACAAATTCGTCATTTACATCTCCAAGTACCATATCTTTTTCGTCTCCTTCTGTATGAGGAATTCCCTGTTTGTGCATTTCTTCATGAGCTCGGTGTTTTCGAACATCTTCAATTGTTTCTTCAATTTCTTTTTCTTCCACAGTTACTTCTTTTTTGTTTTTTGAAACATCTTTTGCAATACTTTTATAGTCGGGGAGTTCGGCTTTTGGCATAAGAGCAACTTTAATTTTGAATACTAGGGGATTTCCTTCTGCTAGTTTTACAATAGAAACATCTGGATGCCCAATTGTGTTTAATTTGTGCTCTTCGAGAAGTTTTCC
>CAIPUJ010000107.1 GCA_903868205.1 uncultured bacterium
ATATTTAGTATTATGTTTATATAAAAAGATAAAAGTGATGGATATTTTGATTTAACATCGGCTTGAAATTCGTACAGAACTATATTAAAAGAGTTAAAAATAAACCCAGTACTCAAAAGGAATATTAAAAAAAGAGAGACGTCTTTAGGTGAAAATAAAAAAGCAAATACGAAGCAAAGCACTATTGCAATAATTGACGCCCCTAATCTAAGGTAGAGCGCCGATCCAAGGTATTGGTTTTTTTTATCTGGGAAGTTTATCAGATCCCTATATAAAGCCTGGTCTATACCCAGTATGGCTATAAAAGAAAAAATTGAGACAAAACTTACTGCGTAGCTTAGTTCTCCGTAATTTGTTGGACCTAAATTTCTGGCTATATATACGGTTGCAATAAAAGATACAGCCATACTTGCAAATTTACTAAAAAACATCCACCCAGTATTTCTAAAATACTTCTGAAATCCCACATGATTCCATTTTTCTTTTATATAATCTATAGAAAGCGCACGCATAAAATTATGTTATGAATATTAGCATTTTGGAGGTGGAAAGGGAATGGGAAAGAGGAGTAGAAAGTTTGTAAAGTTTATAAAGTTGAAAGGAAGAAAGGCGGGCGGGGAATGATAGAGGACTGGGTTTTTGCTTCGCAAAAACCCTGCCTTGTTAGTCAAAAACTCAAAAGTTTATAAACTTTCTGATTTTTGACTAAGTTTATAAACTTTGATAAAATTCTAGTATTATGACAATTAAAGAGAAATTGGAGATTATTCAAAAAAATACTGGTTTAAGTCAGACGGAGCTAAGTCAAAGACTTGCTGTATCTTATGTTTCTTTTAGTAAATGGTGGAATGGTCACACCGTGCCAAGAGAAAAGTCTCTCAAGTTGATCGACCTACTATATTTAGAAGTTACTGGACAAAAAACTATCCCAGAAGATTATTTAGATGCAAAAAAGCAAAATCTTTTAAATTATTCAAAAAAACATAAAAATATTGTTGAGGAGATTGTTTCGAATGTTGATATTCGTGATCAATTTATGTTGAAGCTCACATATCATTCAAACAGTATAGAGGGGAGTACTCTTACAGAAAATGATACTGCTGCTATTTTGTTTGATAATGTGGCCCTGCCAAACAAAACTCTCATAGAACAACTCGAAGCCAAAAATCATCAGACTGCACTTTCATATCTTTTCAACCATCTTGTTAAAAATGGTGATATTGATGAAAATCTAATATTAAAATTACACGGAATACTTATGAGTGGTATCTACGATGATGCTGGATTTTATCGTAGACACAGCGTACGTATTGTTGGGGCAAATGTTCCGACAGCAAATTATTTAAAAATACAGGAATTGATGAATGGGTTGGTGAAGAAAATAAAAGAAAATAATAAGGATTCTATAGCGCATGTTTCTATTATTCATAGTGAATTTGAAAAAATACATCCTTTTCCAGATGGAAATGGTCGTATTGGACGTTTACTTATGAACGCCATGCTTTTAAAAAGCAATTTTGCTCCAGCAATAATACATCAAGAAAATAAACAGTTGTATTATACTTACTTGAACAAATCTCAAATAAAAGGTGATAATAGCCAACTAGAAGATTTTGTTTGTGACGCAGTATTGGATGGGTTTAATATTTTAGAAAGAAAAATAAATTAAT
>CAIPUJ010000108.1 GCA_903868205.1 uncultured bacterium
ACTCTTTCGTATAGATCACAAATCTGTGCTAGTGGTTCTCTATATATATCTGGAAAAGGTGCTGTTGTAGAATCTGTTCTTGTTTTGAATTTACCTAGCTCTTTATCAAACTGAGAAAGGTGAACAATATTTCTAAATGCAAAATACTTAAACCAAGTAGGATATACTGCGTCTTCTGAGGTGAGGTAATTAATCCAAGAGTCTAAGGAAGCTTTTTGGTCTTCGATGATTGTATCAATCATTTGAGACTTCATTTCTTCTGGTATTGTCTCGACTGGTTGACCTCTTTCTCTGGCTACTCTTTGTTGAAGCTCAAAGTATGATTCTGGAACGTTTTCTCTTTTGATTATGAAAGCATCGTATATAGCAGGGCGAAGCATTTCTAAGTTTCTTTCTCTTGTGTGTTTATTTTCGTTTAGGAATATATTCTCTAACCTATCCATGTATGCATCGATTCTTTCATTTGGATCATTGGGAACAGATTCATCGGTGAGACGTTCTTGCTTTTCTACTGCATCAGAGACTTCTTCAGATGTCTGAAGTTCTGGTATTTTCATATGCAAAGGGTGTTTTTCCATATATTTAAGATTATATAGCCTTTTCAAGGCAAAAACAAATTCATATTACTTGGCTCTGCCAGAGCCAAGTATAACCTTAAACCTAAAACTATAACCTATTTTATGATTCCGCCACCTAGACAAATTTCTCCATCGTAAATTACTGCGGACTGACCAGAAGAAATAGCTTTCTGAGGATTAGTAAAGTGTAGTTCGTATTCCCCACTTTCACCTTTCAACTTTTTACTATTTACTATTGTGCATTCTTCAAGAGGTTGTCTGTAGCGAACCCTGGCAGAATATTTCTTATTTAAATCTGGCGTAGCGTCCTGTGTCCAATTTATATTTTTTAGTTTTACTATTTTAGATTCGCTTTCTACTATCTTCGCTAAATCTTGAGAAACGGTAATCGTATTTTTTTCTACGTCCTTAGAAATAATATAATATCTAGAATCATTTTGAGTTTTTTCTGTAATTTTAAAACCATGTCTTTGTCCAATAGTGAGAAAAAGTACTCCATCATGTATACCGATCTCTTCTCCTTTTTCATTTAAAACTTTTCCTGGTACTTCTTTTATATAATGAGTCAAGAATTCTTTCATATCAAATTTACCAAGAAAACAAACTCCCTGACTATCTTTCTTTACAGCAGTAGAAAGGCCAAGTTTTTTAGCAATTTTTCTTACTTCTGGTTTTTCTATATCGCCAATTGGGAAAAGAGTTTTACTAAGTTGTTTTTGTGTAAGAGTCCAAAGAAAATATGTCTGATCTTTGTTTGTATCTTTTCCCGCCAGCAACTTGGAGGTTGAACCTCCAAGTTGTGATACTCGCGCATAATGCCCCGTAGCAACAAAATCTGCACCCTGCTCCATTGCCCAATCAAAGAATCCACCAAACTTCACATACTTGTTGCACATAACATCTGGATTTGGAGTTCTACCAGCCTTGTACTCATCTATCATATAGTCAGCTACATCTTTCTTATATTCTTTTTCTAGGTCTAATGTGAAAAAAGGAATATTTAATTTGGCACATATGCGCATAGCATCTAATCTATCTTCTCTCCAAGTACATTTTACGAAGTCTGGTTGCCAAACTTTTATAAAAACACCGGTTACATCGTAACCTTGTTTTTGAAGTAATGCAGCAGAAACAGAAGAGTCTACACCCCCAGACATGCCCACGTAAACCTTCTTACATATTTTTCTATTCATAATACAAAATTATTCAAGCTACTTGCCCCGTCAAATTGATTTTTTATTTGACTGGGGTCAACTCCGCCGGACATTCCGACAAATACTTTTTGTGCTTTTTTACTAATATTCATAAAACCTTATTTATGGCCATACAATAACACGAGCCATTATAATAAGCAAACCATCACTTGACTTTTATATATAGATATGCTATCATAATAACAGAAACATAAACAAATGGAGGTCCCGTATGATGAACTGGCTTTATAACAGATTCGAACGTCTAATCAGCAACAAATGGTTTGATAAGTTGATTGGAGCACTGCTCTTTTTAAATCCGATAGCGCTCTTCCCCCAAGTCCTCGCGGTAATAAAATCACCGACGGTTTCAGGGGTGTCGATTGAAATGTGGAGTCTCTCAGCGGTACTTCAAACCGTGATGATACTGCACTCGATCAAAACAAAAAGCGCCAGTCTGTTTGTGGTAATGGTTGTGAGTTTGATTGAATCGCTCACAATAGTCACTGTGGTTATGATCAAATCCTGATCTAACCAAAACCCCCTCTGCTTGCGGATGGGGTTTTTAATTACCTAAATTTTAAATTCTATAACATCCCCATCCTTCACCACATATTCCTTCCCTTCTTTACGAATCAAACCTTTTTCTCTGGCTTGTCCATGTGAACCAACATTTAATAGCTCCTGCCAAAACACAACCTCTGCACGAACAAACTTATCTTTGAAGTCTCCGTGTATAGCAGTACCAGCAAGAGGAGCAGTCCAACCTTCCTTTATAGTCCAAGCACGGCTTTCGTCTTCTCCAGTAGTAAAATATGTAATAAGGCCAAGAAGCTTATACCCAGCTTTAATTAGATTATCTATTCCGTCATCTTTTACTCCTAGGCCTTCTCTCATTTCTTTTTTGTCTCCGCCTTCCAAATCTTTTAATTCCTGTTCTATACCAGCATCTACTATCACATATCCAGATTTTGTTTCTTCAAAAAACTTAATTAATTTTACAAATCTTTCGTCATTCACTTCGTCAAGATTTTTCCCACCAGCTTTTTTATTTAAAACATATAAAATCGGCTTCATTGTAAGAAGACAAAGTTTAGCTACTTCCACAATTTCTTTTTCATCGAAAGCAATGGATCTAGAAAGTTTACCCTCTTCAAGCACAACTTTTAATTTCTCCAACGCTCCTTTTTCTATAACGGCAGATTTTAATCCTCTCTTAATATCACTTTCTACATTTCCCAGTCTCTTAGAAACAGTCTGAAGATCAGCAAGTATAAGCTCTAAGTTTATAGTTTCAATATCAGAAAGTGGATCCACTTTATTTGAAACATGAAGAATATTATCATCTTCGAAAATACGTACGACTTCTGCAATAGCATCTGTCTCACGAATATTAGTAAGGAATTTATTACCCAATCCTTCACCAGCAGAAGCTCCTTTTACAAGACCTGCGATATCTACGAATTCTACAGCGGCAGGAACAGTCTTAGCTGATTTGCTAAATTCAGAAAGCTTCCAAAGCCTATCATCAGGCACAGCAACAACCCCCACAGATGGGTCTATTGTACAAAAGGGATAGTTCTCACAAGCAACGGCTTTTTTTGTAAGCGCGTTGAAAAGAGTGCTTTTTCCGACGTTTGGTAAACCGACTATTCCAATTGATAATGACATATAAACACTTTAACAGATTTCCGATTAAAAAACAAAAAACACCTTTCGGTGTTTTTTAGTTTAGCTCATTAATTTTCTCAACTCATCCTGATTCTCTCTCATCACCTCCATTGTTGCAGACATCTGATCTTTACCTTCGCTTACTTTTTGTTGGACTTTTTTTGCAATATCCTCAAAAAATTGAGGATTCTTTTCTATTGCTGCCAATATTTTCTCCTGTTGTTCTTCTGGTACACCTTTCATCTGTGACTTAAGCATCTGCTTCATTGCTAAATTTTTGAAAAATCCCATCCCAATTGTAAAAATTAATATTTATAATTATTCGACTACTTTATCTTTTTTTTAAATCTTCACCCCACGAAATAATTACTCTATTTACTCATAACCTATCGAATTTTTATCTTTACTTTCAGTTTATCGATTGGGTCTAAAGTACTTATTTCATGGGGTTAAGAAAATATAATCGCTTTGCTTTTTATTTTCTACTATTTAATTCCTAATAATTCACTAATCCTTCCCTCTTGAAAACCAAGTATTGGCTCGCCATCTATTATTATATACGGTACCTTAGTACTTCCTGACAATTCTTTTAGTTTCTCTCTGTTTTCTAAATTAAACTCCACATCAAGATTTTTAAAGGTAATTTTATTCTCCTTTAAAAAAGCTTTAAGAGCATTGCATGGTGGACACTCTGGCATTGAATATAATATTATCTCCCTTGCCCTGTGTGAATTTTCTATTTTCTTTGAATTTATCATATAACTTGGTGATTACTAAATATGCTTGATATAAATATTAATGTTTATTCTAAAAAATTCTTTGCAGGGTTTTTTCTTTAACATTATTTTGTAAATGTTATGACATCACCCTCTAATAATCCCGAGACAATCTCAGTAAAGCTATTATCACCTTGTATTCCAATTTCTACCTCTGTCTTAATAGCTTTTTGTCCAATAAGTTTCTCTACATAGTATTTATCGGTTTCTGATGTGATTACATATCTTGGTAAAGTCAAAACATTTTCTTTTCTACCTACTTCTATTTCTATATCTACTGACAAACCACTTTTTATTCTTTCATCTTGTTTATCAAAAACAATTCTTAATTTAAAATTTGGAACATTATCTATGAGAGTTTCTGTAGGATCTATATATACAAGTTTACCTGTAAAAGATTCCCCAGGAAAAGCATCCATTGTCATATATACAGAATCTCCATTCATAACCTTACCAATATTTATTTCTGGAACATATGCTTCTACCTCAAGATTATTTACAGAAATCACAGAAACAATAGTTTGATTTGGAGTTATAATCTCACCAACTTTTGCCTCCTGCTTAATTACAAGGCCGTTTATTGGAGAATATATTATATTTTTACTAAGTAATGCTTCACTACTTGATACCTGAGCTCTTACTTGAGCAACTCTTGCCTCTTGAGCTTTTATAGCCTCAGCAGTAGAGCCAGAAAGTTTCAATGTCCTTTGTTTTTGTGCAATCTCCAATGTAGACTGTGCTGAATTTTGAGCCGTAATAGCGCCTAGTACAGCTGTTATAGAACCGTTTATATTACTTCTTGCCCCAGATACCGCTGTCTTATATTTATCTATAACTGCCTGTGAAATATTAGAATTTGTAGTAAGAGAATTAATTGCTAAAGCAATATTATCTAAAAAGTTTTTTATTGTTTCAAGGTTTTTCAAAACATTTTTCGGCTCCCATTTTGTCAAAATATTTTCTATAACAACCCTCGAACCGTTTATATCATTTTTAAGTTGAAAATTATTTATTTCAAGGTTTATAGAAGCATTTGTTCCTCTTGGATTATCAAAAAATTGATCTATAGAATTTCGAATGGCATCATCTGATTTTGTATAAGCATCTGCTATTTTTTCATTTAAAGATATTGAGGTGTTTCTAAGATTATCTTCTGCAGATTTTACCTCTGCATCTGAAACAGAAAGCTCTTCTGGTCTAACTCCGTTTTTCATATCATCAAGTTTGGCGATTTCAGCATCTAAATTTGCTTTGGATTGTTCTAAATTTGCTGACAATTCTGAAGAATCTAGTCTTACTAAGGTTTGACCTTTGTAAACTACATCCCCAATGATCGCTCCAACAGAAACCACTTTGCCACTTTTTTCGAAACCAAGATCTACAGAAGATGCTGGTTTTGTTTTACCGCTTACACTCACGGTTTGTTTAATAGTATTTTTTGTAACAGAAACTTTTTCT
>CAIPUJ010000109.1 GCA_903868205.1 uncultured bacterium
TCAGAAAGGGGAGGAAGAGGAAACTACGAATTTTCGAGGTTCTTTTTTAACATGGGTAAAAAGAATGGCATCGGTAAACGCACCATTATTGATATGATTAACCAAAACATGCCGAATAAAAACATTGAAATCGGAAGCATTGAAGTTTTAAAAGGATTCTCGTTTTTTGAAGTTGATAAACGTTTTGAGAATGAAGTTTTAAAAGCTTTTAAAGATGCAACATACAAAGGCCAGCGCATTGGTATTGATATCGCAAAAGGGAAATAAAATATTCGACATAAATGGGGGCAAAAAGCTGTTAACTGGGTTAGCGGCTTTTTTTGTGCTTGAAATTACCGTTTCTTTTTAAACTTTGGAAAAGATCAGGTAACAAAAACAATGGACACAGTAAATATTTAGCCGTTTGAATTTTAAACCTTCTGTATTTTTACAAAATATGATTACTTTTAAACCCGGTTACAAAAACAGAACAACTTGAACTGCAGAACAAACATAAAACAGTAACTTTTACAGATTCCCTCTGAATCGGGCACGGATTTGAGAAACATTCAGGAATTATTGAAGTATAAAAGTCAATAACCACTGAAATTTATACTGGCGTAAGCACAAAAAGTATTTAAAACATAACTTCGACGTTTGATAATTTATGAAACAGATAAAAATAAAATATCCACTACAAAGCAGCGCCTTTGCATATAAATATGGAGTGCTAACCGCTACTTGTATCGAGTATATACGAATTATGCTTCAGCTAAAGAAAAAACACCATGCATAGTAATCAATCCTTTAAAATACAAATTACATGAGACAATATTTAGTGGATTTATTTATGAAACAGTACTACAAAAAGCCATTTTTCGGTTCGGCATTCATGTACTTTAGGGACTACTACAATCAGTCAGAAATTTTGTCAATTTATTGTTTGTCCCTTGGCGTTCTTTTTAAGGACGACTTTGAAGTACTGTTAGATCTACTCGGCAATTCAAAATCCGATTTAGAATCTAATATTAAAGGAATTTCACAAATTGCTGAAAAAATAGAAAAACAGCTTAGTGATGATATAAAAAGTACCCACGATTTATATTCCGAGATAGAACTAAAGGAAATTATTGAACTTATATTTAATATTAAAGGCAAGGTTAAAGACGTGGATTATCGAAATCCAAAAGATCTATTGAAAATAAAAAATGAGAAAATTCCTTTACAGGCAGTTGTAACATTGACCGAAATGATGGTATATAAAATGATTGGGTTTGGCTATAGATTTCCCAATAAAACAAAGGAACTACTCACATACAAAGTCGATGAAAACGACTATGACTTAGCCCTGAAATCGGGCTTGGACATACCCCAAGTCCAACAAGTGCTCACGATGGAATATCATCTAAATTCTGCCAAAGATTTAATTAAACCATATGTCTTGAAATTTAGACCCGAATTAATCAAAAGATTGGCACTTTAGATAGAAAACAGAAAGCCGAACGTATAACAGGCATTTGGCAAAAGACACGTTTTTATGTTTAAGAGAATATTGTTGCTTCGTAAATATTTTGTGCTGATGGAAATGACTGCACTCCTAATTCCCGCCCATCGCCAAGCACCGGAACGTTATATGCTTTATTAAGAACTAAAACCAATTATGAAATCGCTAAAATATGTTTGAAAAAATATGCATAAAATCTAAAGATCTTGATAACCAAAAAATTGATATTGCTTTCTTAATTGAAACTATGTTTTTCTATAAAAAAGTTATACTTCTGGCTCACAGGGAGGAAATAAAAACTCTACTATCATTTTTCGGAGAAGATATGCTAGAAGAATTTATAAGATCAGGTAGGTTAGATTTGCGAATTCGAAATGGAGCCCTCGCCGCTCTCAAGCTACAAAATAATAAAACAGGCATTAACTTAATTTCTTCTGTGACTGATACACGTGAAAGTATACTTTATCAGGCTCATCGAGAACTTATTAATAATAGCTCGAAAAACTCATCTTTTGCTAGGCGGTTTATAGATATTACTAGCACCTTTGAATATGAAAACGAAATTACGGAGCACATTAAGAGTGATTTTAATAATCAAGGATTACAGAAAATATTGCTTTCAAAGTATATCGAGTTTAATGTACCAGACTATACTATACCGAGCAACCTTGAAATTGAATTAATTAAAGACCAAATAGCAGGTAGCCCATTTGAAACTTATTCAGTAAACTCAAATCTAGATATGGAAGCTGTTAATCGAATATACAGGTTGACAAATAACTATGATTTAGATTATAGTGGCTATATACTTGCGATGGGTGAAGCTAAAGGAGACATTTATATTGCCTCAAAATTTGATAGTGAGATTGTAACTACAGACTTATACTCCAGATTGATAAATGTTCAGTTAAATGAATTAATCAGGAAGAGACTAAAAAGTCAAGATAATATTAATCTATTCAATGATTATGTATTAGCAGACTGTTATTCTATAGGTGAGGCATTTGTTCAAGGACATATAACCAAAGTTGAACTATTAAAGCTCTTTAATAAAGCAGATAAAGTTAGGGA
>CAIPUJ010000110.1 GCA_903868205.1 uncultured bacterium
AAATCGGCAAACGATATCGAGCGGGAAGGCCTAAGGACTGAAACGCTTAAAGAACGCATGATCCATGAATTGAAGTACTTTTTGGAAACTGGAAAACATCTGGATATCCAAAATGTAACTTTATGTTCTGGCTCGCGCGGTTCCGATGGCCGCGTGCCCTGCGCCGACTGGTACGGCGGTAAGTTCGAGGTGTACTGGAGCAACGCCGGCTATCGGCGCGAGGACCTGCGTGCTCGTGAGGTAATTTCTTAATTACCCTTAATTCTTAAAACTTGTTCCCTTGAGACCCCTTTTCTGCTTTGCAGGATCGGGGTCTTTTTTATATATAAATAACAAAAAGGGGTTTTGCTAAGCAAAACCCCTTTTTGTTATTTCACTATCTCATAATCCATCGTTTTTCTATCTAGATCAGCACTAACCAATTTTATTTTAACTTTTTGTCCGAGGGTGTAAGTATTTTTTGTTTTTTCTCCGACTATTTTATAATTCTTTGCATCAAGTACGTAGAAGTCATCACCAAGTGAAGAAAGTTTTATCATACCTTCAGCTTTTGTCTCTGTATCTTCTGCATAAATACCCCATTCGGTAACACCAGTGATTGAACCTTCAAAAATTTGTCCAATTTTATTTTGCATGAATTCAATTTGTTTGTACTTTCTTCCTTCTCTTTCGGCTTCTGCAGATTTTATTTCTTGATCAGTACTATGTCTTGCGGCGTTTTCATAGAAAGCATAATTTCTTTCATCTATTTTTTCTCCTGTAAGTATTTTTTGTACCATTCTGTGTACTAGTAAGTCCGGGTATCTTCTGATTGGGGAAGTGAAGTGCGTGTAATATTCAAAAGCTAGACCGAAGTGTCCAATATTTTTTACAGAGTAGATAGCTTTAGACATTGAGCGTATTGCTGCTGTTTTTATCAAGCCTTCTTCTGCCTTTCCTTCTACTTGTGCAAAAAGAGCTTGCATATCTTTACCTGTTACAGAACCCGTTTTATTTATAAACAACTGGTGTCCAAGAGCTTTTACGAATATAGCAAGTTCACCGATTCTTTCTTTGTCTGGAAGATCGTGAATTCTGTATGGAAGAGGAATGATTTTTCCACTTTTCTTTTCAAATTTGTAAACAAACTCTGCGACTTCTCTATTTGCGAGAAGCATGTATTCTTCGACAAGTTTGTGTGTATCTAGTCTTTGTTTTTTGTATATTTTTATTGGAACGCCTTTCTCATCGAGTTCAAAAGCAATTTCATCTTGTTCGAAGTCTATAGCACCCTTTTCTGTTTTTGCTTTACGCATTATTTTTGCAAGGCGATTGAGCTCAGCTAACTCTTTGTGATATTTGGCCGTCTTATCGTTTATTGAATCTTGTGCACTTTCATATGTAAATCTTTTTGCAGATTTAATAACGGTTTTACCAAACCATTTTGATTTGATATGTGTATTTTTATCCATTTCAAAAATAGCAGAAAAAGAGAGTTTCTCTTCATTTTCATTTAAACTACAAAGGTTGTCTGAAAGCTCGAAGGGGAGCATAGGGATTGTTCTATCTGGAAGATATACAGAACAACTTCTTTTATAGGCTTCTTTATCTAGCTCGCTTCTTTCTGTTACATAGTGAGATACATCAGCGATGTGAACACCGATTTCATAATTACCATTATCAAGAATTTTAAATGATATAGCATCGTCAAAGTCTTTTGCTGTTTTTGGGTCGATGGTGAAAGTAAGAGTATTTCTTAAATCTTTTCTTTTTGCGAATTCTTCTTTTGGTACAGTTTTGTTTGCGTTAGCTATTTGTGTAGCTTCTGCTTCTACTTTATCTGGGAAGGTTACTTCAAAGCCTCTGTCTAAAACAATAGAAGACATCTCGGTATTGTTTTCACCCTTTTTACCAATTATTTCTAAAACTTCTCCTTCGGAATATTTTGGTAGGATTTCCCACTTTGTTATTCTCGCTTGCACCTTGTCTCCTTCTTTTGCTTCCTTTAATTTTTCTTTAGAGATTTTGATTGTAAGTTTTATTTTCCTATCATCCGGTACAGCAAAAAACTCATTTTTATATATCTGAATTGTACCAACAAATACTTTTTTGTTTCTTGTTATTACAGATACCACTTTGCCCATAGGTTCTCCTGATTTGGTTTTACCAAAAACTGAAATTTCAACTTTGTCTTGAGCCATCGCAGTATTTAGATCTCTAGTAGATATTTCAACTATAGATGAATCTAAATCTGACATGAAGTAGGCGATATTTCCTCTAACTGATTTTATGGTTCCTAGTATTGTTTTTCCTTGTTTCTTTTGTTGATTTTTAAAAGGAGTTTTATGTCTTTTTTCATTACCAGCAAATTTCTTGTATTCTTTCTGTTTGTTCATTGTCGGAGTATTCTAACAGAAAAATGCTTATTTGTACACTGTTTTTGTTTATCGCTTATTAATGATATGTTTATGTCAGAAGTTTTTTAAAAGGAAGGAATCATATGAATTGTCCAATGTGTAAGAAAGTTCTTGAAGAAAATGATCCTAAAATAGTAATGAAACATGGAAGGTTCTTTTGTGATGAAAGTTGCAAAGATGAATGGGAAAAGGTTAACCTTGATGTGTTTTCTATGAGTACTCAGTAGGATTCTACCGTAAGGAGGTCTTATGATAGGTAAGATTTGCGATAAATGTGGTTTGCTTATTAAGCAAGAACATCACGACAAGACCTTGGCTCACGGCAAGTTTTTTTGTTCGTTAATTTGTTTAATAAGATGGGAAGAGGAAAATCCTCCCTGATTGAGTTTTTGAAACCCTGCTTTTTAGTGGGGTTTTTCTTTTGGTATTGACTTTATCGGCCTTTTTGTTAATATGTCTGCTATGTTAATAATCAGATTACAAAGAGTAGGAAGAGTCCATGAGCCAACATTTCGTATAGTTCTTACGGATTCTAAGTTTGGTCCAAAGAGCGGAAAGGCCGTTGAGGTACTTGGTTCTTACGATGCTAGAAAGGGTAAAGGTAATAGCAGTGTTGATGGTGAAAGAGTTAAATACTGGATTTCAAAAGGTGCAAAGCTTTCAGAAACAGTTCATAACTTCTGCATAGATCAGAAAGTCCTTACGGGAAAGAAAATAAATGTTCTTCCAAAAAACAAAATAATCAAAGCAAACGAAGCTGCTGCAAAAGCAAAAGCTGACGAAGAAGCTAAGAAGGCTCCTAAGCCAGAACCAGTTCCTGAGCCTGTTGTAGAAACTCCTGCACCTTCTGAAGTTGCTCCAGAAACTCCAGCTACTGTATAAAATAATTTTTAAAACAAAAACCGCTCACTGCGGTTTTTGTTTTTTATTATTATTTATTGCTTGCCTTTTTATCATGTGATATTATATTCACATAAGCAGTATTATTAATTACCGGTCGAATTACTGCACAATCAGAATTAAAAACAAAACAATGACAGAAAACGACGCAAAATTTTTGGATTTCGTTGTCAAAGCATTAGTTGATGTTCCAGAGAAAGTAAAAATCGAAAGAACAGTAGACGAAATGGGAGTACTTTTGACTTTAGTTGTAGACAACGCTGATATGGGAAAGGTTATCGGAAGATCAGGTAATACAGCGAAAGCTATAAGAACACTTCTTAGAGTTGTAGGTATGAAGAACAATTCAAGAGTAAACTTAAAGATAAACGAACCAGAAGGTAGTGAAAGAGTTATGGGAGAAATGGCCCCAAAGCCAGAAATGAAAGCTTCAAAGACAGTAGATGAAGCTATGGCAGACCTTAATCTCTAATATATTTTAAGATTTTAAAAACAAAACCACTCGAAAGGGTGGTTTTGTTTTTGTATCGTTTTTTACATAGCCACATATACGCCATGGCGTATATGTGTACTATTTAATCTCGCCCTCATTTTCTGAATAAGGACGGGCGAGTTTGAAAGTCTTGAATTTATCTTTTAAATCAATGGATTTAACATAATCAAGGAAGTCTTTAGGGAGAGGAAATGGACCAACCCATACGCTTTTTTGAATCATAATAAAATCAAACTTTTTTAAATGACGACGAAACCAATCCCTCTCTTTCTTTTTGTCTTGTGGAATATCATAAATAACTATTAAATTTTTAGGAGATGTTTTTTCAAACTTATATGAAAATGATGTGTAATAAACTGATTTAATTCTTTCTGAGTCCTTTTTACGGCGATCCCTCATTCTTTCTTTAATTGGTATACCAAAGACGTTTGTTTTTACCCCTTTATAGTTAAATACTTTTTTATTCATATCT
>CAIPUJ010000111.1 GCA_903868205.1 uncultured bacterium
AAAATGGCGAAAAAAATAATAAAAAAAGCAAAAATAAAAAAGGTTGTAAAATCTAAAAAACCTATCAAAAAGTCTGCAAAAAAGGTGATCGCTAAACCTGTGAAGAAATCTGCACCAGTAAAGGTCCCAAGAATTTCTGCAAAATCAAAAGAGTTTGATATCAAAGCAGAAAGACTTCTTTCAAAAGGTAGAGAGAGGGGATTTGTCACTTATGATGAGATTTTGAAAGAATTTCCAAAGATTGAAGAGGACATTGTTTTCTTGGATGATCTTTATTCCAAATTTGCTACTGGAGGTATAGATATTCTTGAAGTTGGAGGTATTCTTGGTTTTGATGAAGAACAAGTTAAGAAATATACATACTCAGGTAAGTCTGCAGATGCAAACTACGATTCTATACAAATATATTTAAAAGAAATTGGTCAGTATCCTCTGATTACTGCTTCAATGGAAAAAGATTTAGCAAGAAAAATTCTTGCTGGTGATATAGAAGCTAAAAATTTGCTTGCAAAAGCAAACCTTAGACTTGTTGTCTCTATCGCAAAGAAATATGTTGGAAGAAGCGCAGATCTTACTCTTCTTGATTTGATTCAAGAAGGAAACCTCGGTTTGTTTAAGGCGGTAGATAAATTTGATTGGACAAAAGGCTTTAAATTCTCAACCTATGCTACTTGGTGGATTAGGCAAGCTATTACAAGAGCTCTTGCAGATCAATCCAGAACAATTCGTGTCCCAGTACACATGGTAGAAACTATTGCGAAATACAAACAAGTTTACAGAAGACTTTCACAAGACTTGGGTAGAGAACCTTTACCAGATGAGATTGCTATTGAAATGGATATCGAAGTTGAGAAGGTTTATATGATTGAAAAGATTGACCAAGATACTGTTTCTCTTGAAGCTCCTGTGGGTGACGATGGTGATGATGGTAAATCTACTTTGGGAGACTTCGTAGCAGACGACAAAATACTTTCTCCTGATCAAGAATCTTCAAGAAGAATTCTTTCAGATCAGGTAAAAGAAATTCTTGCGGATCTTTCTCTAAAAGAAAGAAAAATTCTTGAAATGAGACACGGGCTTGTAGACGGTATAACTCACACTCTTGAAGAAGTAGGGAAAGAATTTGGTGTTACAAGAGAGAGAATAAGACAAATTGAAGCTAAGGCTCATGAGAAGATAAGACAACATGAGAAGATAAGTAAACTACAAAGCTACTAAAAAGTAGAAAGTTTATAAAGTAGAAAGTAATAAAAAAGTCCGAGGTCTCTCCTTGAGGAGGAGTCTGCGACGGGAAAAGGTGAGTCCTCGGACTTTCCTATCATAACAGGGCAAAAAACCAAGATTTAACCTTGGTTTTTTTGTACTTCTTATATTTTAAGCCATATTTTATATAATTTGGTGTTTTATACTTGACAAGTAGACTAAAAGGGTGTATACTGTTATATATGAGATTAGGGAGGTCCTGATCTGTGATGACACAAGGTGTTCTTTGTAAAAAGGAGTTCTTGATGAAATTAATATTGGCACTTATCATTGCTGTAGGAGCAGGATATATCGAAAATGTCATAGAGAAAAAAAAGGTGCTTGGAGAACGCGAAACCAAGTTTGCCGTTAAGTTAATCAACCTGTTTACAGGAGGAGCGATAGTAGCCATATCCTTACTTCTGTAAAAACAAGCCCGCAAAACATGGAGAAGCTCTCCAATGTTTGGCGGGCTTTTTCTTTTGTTTAATTTTTATATAATCCACCAAATACGCCATGGCGTATTTGGTGGAATTTTTAAAATGGCCACATATACGCTATGACGTATATGTGGCCATTTTAATTTATGAAGCTCACCATGGTGAGCTTCAGGTTTTTATGATTTGTTTAAAAATCGTCTATGCTATAATTCACCCTTTAAAATTTTTGCCAATGTTTTTTAAAAGTTGATATAAAAATAGGCTTTAATTGTATTACGTTTGTTATGATATAATAGTAAGTAAGAAGTCGAAAAAACAATTTTTATTGGCAAAAACTTTTTAGGGTAAATGAATTTAAATCAACTTATATTTCTCGACACAGAAACTACAGGAAATGACATTACAAAAGATAGATTGTCTCAGGTTTGTTATAGATTTGACGGTGTTATTTCTAATGAGTATTTCAAACCACCAGTACCTATGTCGGTAAAAGCTATGAGTATTACTCATATTACAAATAAGATGTTGGTGGATAAACCAGCCTTCCAGGGTAGTTTGATGCAAGATTCTTTGAAAGAATTACTAAAAGATAATGTTCTCGTTGCTCACAATGCGAAATTTGATATTGGAATGCTTGAAAATGAAGGTCTAGCTGTACCCAAGTTTATTTGTACTCTTCGTGTAGCTAGATTTTTAGATTCAAATAATTTAATTCCAGAATATGGTTTACAATTTCTAAGATATTTTCTTGATCTCGACGTAGAAGGTTCAGCTCATGATGCAGAGGGAGATGTGAATGTTCTTTATGCTGTGTTTGATAGATTATTTCAGAAAATAAAAGAGCTTGAAGGAGGTGAAGAAAAAGCTATTGAAAAAATGATTGATATTTCTAAGACCCCAACAATTTTTAATAAATTTAATTTTGGAAAGCATAAAGACAAAACAGTCGAGGAAGTTTTGAAAAATGATAGAAGATATCTTGAATGGTTACTAAATACCAAACTAGAAAACGAACAGAACGACGAAGATTGGATATATACTTTGAAGTATTATTTAAGTAAGTAATATGAACTTCGAACAAAGATATAAAGAGCTTAATAAACAACAAAAACAAGCCGTTGATACTATTGATGGTCCACTTCTTGTTGTAGCTGGGCCTGGATCTGGTAAGACAGAAATCTTGAGCTTGAGAGTAGGTAAAATCCTACAAGAATCTCAGATTCTAGCTTCTAATATTCTTTGTCTTACTTTCACCGAAGCCGCATCTCTCAACATGAGGAATCGTTTAGCGAAGCTTATCGGTCAAGAAGGATATCGTGTAGCTATTCATACATTCCATAATTTCTGTGTAGAGATAATACAAAAATATCCTGAGTATTTTTATAGCGGAGCATATTTTTCTCCAGCGAATGAACTTACCCAAATTCAGATACTACAAGAAATCTTTGAGAAACTTCCACACAAAAATCCACTAAGTTCTGTTCATCCAGAGCAAGGATTTGTATATCTGAAAGATTCTTTGTATTTAATAGGCAACTTGAAAAAAGCTGGTATTGAGCCAGATGAATTTAAGAAGATATTAAATCATAACAAAAAGCTCATACCAGAAATAAATGAGACTATTCAGAATATTTTTACAGATAAAATATCAAAAGAAACAATAGCAAAGGCTTTCACAGGGTTAGAAAAATTAAAAAAGCTTTCAGATAAAACCACGAAAGACTTTCCTAAAATATTATTTAAAAATCTTGCCGAGACTACATATGAATCCTTAAAAAAGGCTACAGAAGATGCGGATGAGCTTGGTAAAACAAATCCACTTACTGCATGGAAAGGAGATTTTCTTAAGAAAGATGATGAAAATAACAATGTTCTAAAAGATACTGTTTATACAGAAAAGCTTTTAGCTTTTGCCGATATTTATGAAAATCATAGAAAGTCTATGCTTGAAAAAGGATATTATGATTTTGATGATATGATTCTCGATTGTAAAAGTGCTTTGCAACAAAATCCTGCACTTCGATATGAGATTCAAGAACAATATCAGTATATTCTTGTCGACGAATTTCAAGATACAAATGGAGCTCAGATGGAGCTACTTCAGCTTATTACCGATGCGCCAGTAAATGAAGGTAAGCCAAATATAATGGCTGTAGGAGATGATGATCAGGCTGTATATAAATTCCAAGGAGCAGAACTTTCTAATATTCTTAATTTCCAGAAAATCTTTAAGGATGTAAAAGTCGTGACAATGACTCAAAACTATCGTTCCACTCAAGATATTCTTGATATTGCAAGAGAAATGATTATAAAAGGTGAAGAAAGATTGGAGAATCTTTTTCCAGAAATTGAAAAAAATCTTGTCGCTTCAAATCCAAATATCAAGAAAGGAGATATTAAACATAAAGAGTTTGCGACTAGTGCTCATGAATATCATTTCATAGCGAAGGAAATTAGAAAAAGGATTGATAACGGAGAGAATCCAGAAGAGATTGCTGTTATCGCTAGAAAACATTTCCAACTTGAAGAAATTGTCGCATATTTGAAAGGTGAAAAGATTGATGTTAGATACGAAAGAGAACAAAATGTTTTTAAGGAACCTCATATAGCTCAAATAATTACCATATCTAAATTTCTTACTTCTCTTACAAATAAACATAAAGACGAAGCTGATGAATATTTACCAGAAATACTTAGTTTCCCATTTTGGAATTTGAAGAGGGAAGACGTATGGAAGATTTCTCTATCTGCAAGAAGAGGAGAAAATGAAAAGAATTGGATTGAGGTGATGCTAGAATCAGAAAATTCTAAAATAAAAGATGTCGCGAATTTTTTGATAGAGCTAGGTGTAAGATCTGAGAATGAACCATTGGAAAAGATACTAGATTCAATCGTTGGATCTCATATTCCACTTTCAGAAGAAAGCGAAGATTCTGATTTAGAAAATCTACCACAAATAGATGGTAATTTTGTAAGCCCTTTCAAAGGTTTCTATTTCAGTAAAGAAAAATTTGAACATTCAAAAGCAGAATATTTGTCTTTCCTTTCTTCACTTAGAGTTTTTGTGAACGCACTCAGAGAATATAAAAGTGGTGAAGTTCTTTCTATAAAAGATCTTGTAGAATTTATAGAATTGCATGAGAAGAATGAAATCCCATTAAATGATCAAAGCCCATTTTCAAGATTAAAAGGTGCTGTAAATTTGATGACTGCACATGGGGCAAAGGGTTTAGAATTTGAGACGGTATTCGTACTTTCTTGTCAGGATGATATTTGGGCTGGTAGAGGTATGAGCTCAAAGCTCGTATTTCCCTCAAACCTACCAATAGGGCCTTCTGGAGACACTGAAGATGACAAACTAAGGCTGTTTTACGTGGCTATAACGCGCGCCAAGAGGCACTTATACCTCACTTCGTATCAAACGAAGGAAAATGGAAAAGAGGCCAAAAAACTGCGTTTTCTCGTGTCTGAGAAGGATGATGAAAGCCACGAAAAACAAGCCCTAAAAACTCTATATATCCCAGAACAAGCAAGTAAAGATGAAGATGCTCCAGAGCCCCATGAAGTACTTACAGCTTCCTGGCTAGACTACAGAACTACACCTTTTATAGGTTCAGAAAAGAAGATTTTAGAGACTCTTGTGGAAGAATATAAAATGCCAGTTACTCATTTAAATAATTTTTTGAATGTAGGAAAAGGAGGACCGCAATATTTCTTGGAACAAAACTTACTTAGATTTCCACAATCAAAAACATCTTCTGGATCATATGGTACAGCGATACACAGAACTCTTGAAAAATTTATTTTATCTTTCAAAAAAGAAGGTAAACTTTCTCCTAAAAAAGAAGTTCTCGATTGGTTTATTGTCTTTCTCAAAAAAGAAAGACTTGCTCCAGAAGATTTTAAACAATACTCAGAAAGAGGACTTGAAGCACTTGAAGCTTTCTTAAACAAAAAACAAAATACCTTCAATCAAAAAGATATTGTTGAGTTTAATTTCAGAGATCAGGGTGTTATGTTAGATGGAGCAGAATTAAATGGGAAGATAGATAGAATTGTAATTTTGGAAGACGGAGAGCTTGAGGTTCATGATTACAAGACCGGTAAACCTTTGGAAGATTGGGAAGATAATACTGATCCATACAAAAAGACTAAATCATATGAATATGAGAGACAACTCACTTTCTATAAGTTACTTGTAGAAAATTCGAGAGAATTTGGTGGAAAGAAAAAAGTAACAAAAGGGGTTTTGGATTTTGTTGAACCAAAGAGAGAAAGTGGTCAGATAATCACACTTGATATGATTATTACAGAAGAAAAAACAGAGAGACTCAAGAATCTAGTAAATATAGTTTATAAAAAAATTAAAAATCTAGATTTTCCAGATATTAGTAAATATTCTAAAGATTTAAATGGCATAAAAGATTTCGAGGAAGATTTGTTAGAGGGAAAAATATAATAAAAAAACCACTTACATAATGTAAGTGGTTTTTTATACTTTTTATACTTATTTAGTTAAAGTATCTATCAAAGTTTTTAATACGGCTTCAGGCAAAGCACCATTCAAAATTATTCTCTTCTTATCGCTTGAAATTGTGATGTTGTCACCTAAACCATTTTGTGAAATAAAGTTTGTAAGAGTTGTTTCTGTTGCTTTATTTATCGCGTTATTTAATACAACTACATTGTAAGGTGTTCCTCTTGCTCCAGCTTTTACACCATCTTGGTATTGAGCCTCTACAGTTGCCGCCATCTTACCACTTGAAAGACATGCATTGAACTTTGTGACATCTAATCCGATTTCTTTTGCAAAGACAGGAAGTTGTGCAGCATCTAAACCGTTGTTTCCAGGAGTCTTTGAATAAATAGTATTCAACATTGCCCAGAAAGATTTGTTTCCACCAAGCTCATTTGCACATTCTGTTGCTTCAGCTTCTTTTCTTGCTTTTGAATGTAGCTGGTCAAGTGGAAAATGTCTGTATACCCAAGCCACCTTTCCATCTTTTCCATAGGTATCGATTATACTATTCATTGTTACTTGATGTCTCTTACAGAAAGGACATTCAGTATCTGAATACTCAACTATTTTTACTTCTGCATTTGGATTACCCAAGATATGTTCATCTGCACTTATCGCCTTTGGTGCTCCAGCGGTATTTGTTTTTGCTGGTGTACTTGGTTTATTTACTGCTACAGGGGCACTATTATCTTTATTTGAAAAATAAATTGCTCCAGCAATTACGAAACCGGCTAATAGGATAGCTCCGGGGACATAGTATACACTTTGTTCTTGTTTATTAGACATTTGTTATTTTAATTAAACTATTAATGTGGGATAATTATATCATAATAATTTAAAACACAAGTATGCATATTTTTGATTCAATAATTTTAGGAATAGTTCAAGGTCTAACAGAATTTCTACCGATATCTTCTTCGGGACATTTAATAATAGCTAGAGATATACTTGGGTGGAATAGTTCAAATAGCCTTTCTTTTGATGCGGTACTTCAACTTGCGACAGCCTTAGCTTTAGTGGTTTATTTCTGGAAAGATATATTTAGACTTATAAAAGTTTTTTTTGCTTTGATTTTTAGAAAAACAGTAGAGCACAAAGATACGGTTTTAATCTTTGCAATTATTGCCGGTACTATTCCAGCTCTTATACTAGGATTATTTTTAGAAAAATATATGGAGACTATTTTCCGAAGTGCTGGGCTAGTCGCTTTGGTTTTGATTATTGGAAGTATTGTAATGTATTTTGCAGAAAAATTTGCTCAGAAAAATAAAGATTTAAATATTAAAAAAGGATTTTGGATCGGGTGTTTCCAGTGTCTTGCATTAGTTCCAGGTTTTTCTCGTTCCGGTGCAACTATTTCTGGAGGATTATTTTTAGGACTAAATAGGGAAGACGCTGCTAGATTTAGCTTCTTACTCTCAATACCAATAATATTAGGGTCGGGACTCAAGAAATTACTAGATTTGTTCCAATCTGGCTTTGTCTTGGATTCAGGTATAAGTTTATTGATTGCTTCTATTACAGCTTTTGTAGTTGGTATTTTGGCCATAGGCTTTTTGATGAAATATCTTAAAAAACATTCTCTCAATATATTCATCTGGTATAGGGTTATATTAGCCATCTTGGTTTTGGCCTTTATATACTTAGTCTAAAAAAGACTTGCGAAAAATCTTGTTTTCGTGTAATATATTGGCTTATGGAATTCGCAGTAATAAAAACAGGAGGAAAACAATATAAAGTTTCAAAAGGTGACACACTAAAGGTGGAAAAGCTTATTGGAACATATAAGGAAGGCGATAAAATCGTTTTTGATAAAGTATTACTTGTCGACAACGGCAAAGATACCACTATCGGAACACCTTTTATAGATGGCGCCTCAGTAGAAGCTACTCTAGTGAAATCAGCCAAAAGACCTACAGTTACAGTCATCCACTACAAACAAAAGAGCAGATACTTCAAGAAAAACGGTCACAGACAGCCTTACTTTGAAGTCAAAATAGACGCAATCAAATAATTTTAAAGTCCCCGAGAATAAACCCCTCGGGGACTTTTATTTTATATGATA
>CAIPUJ010000112.1 GCA_903868205.1 uncultured bacterium
CAGGAAAGAGAAAGAGGTATTACCATTACATCTGCCGCCATTACTTGTTTCTGGAATCCTAGCTATATGCCAAAAGAAGACACTAGCAAGAAAGTGATGTTCAACATCATTGATACTCCTGGTCACATTGACTTTACTGCAGAGGTAAAAAGATCACTTAGAGTCCTCGACGGAGCTGTGGTTGTGTTTGATGGAGTTGCGGGTGTGGAACCACAGTCAGAGACGAACTGGAGATACGCCGACGAAGGAAATGTTCCAAGAATTTGTTTTATAAATAAACTCGACAGAACAGGAGGAAGCTTTGAACGTTCATATTTGTCTATTGTAGATAGATTGACCAAAAATGCTGTCAGAATGCAACTTCCGATCGGTGAAGAGTCAAATTTTGCTGGAATTATTGACCTTATGAAAATGAAGGCATACTATTTTGATGGAGAAATGGGAGATCAAGTTAGAGAAGAAGAAGTCCCGGCCGACAGAGTAGAAGAAGCCAAAAAATACCGAGCTATTTTAGTAGAAAAAATCGTTGAGCAAGATGACAAGATGATGGGAGAATTTTTGGATGGAAAAGAGCCATCTATTGATGAATTGAAAGTTGTTTTGAGAAAAGCAACTATCGCAAATGCTATTGTGCCAGTTATGACTGGTTCAGCTTTGAAAAATAAAGGTACTCAGCTCATGCTTGATGCAGTTGTTGATTATCTTCCATCTCCTTTGGATATTCCAGCAGTAAAAGGTGTCAATCCAAATAACGGTGAAGAGGTCTTCAGACACGCTTCAGACGCAGAGCCATTTACAGCCCTTGCATTTAAGCTTCAGACAGATCCTTTCGTTGGACAACTTACATATTTTAGAGTTTATGCTGGTTCAATAAAGTCAGGTACTTATATTTACAACTCTACAACTGGAGAAAAAGAAAGACTTGGTAGAGTCGTCAGAATGCATGCAAACCAGAGAGAAGACGTGGAAGAAGTTTTCGCTGGAGAAATAGCAGCCGCTGTAGGTTTGAAAAATGCAAAGACTAGCCATACTCTTTGTGACGAAGAACAGCCTATACAGCTAGACCAGATTAAATTCCCAGAGCCAGTTATCAACCTAAAAATTGAGCCAAAGACAAAAGCCGACCAAGAGAAAATGGGTTACGCTTTGAAGAAACTTTCTGATGAAGATCCAACATTTAAGATCAAAACAGATACTGAAACAGGTGAGACCGTTATCATGGGAATGGGAGAACTTCACCTTGATATTATTGTGGACAGAATGAAGAGAGAATTTAACGTTGAGGCAAATGTCGGTAAGCCACAAGTTGCTTATAAAGAAACTATTTTGGGTGAAGCTGAAGAAGAACACAAATACATCAAGCAATCTGGAGGAAAGGGTCAATACGGTCACGTCAAGATTATTATTAAACCACTTCCACCGATTGTTGAAGGTGAAAAGATTCCTAAGAATGTAAAGAGAAGTCCTGGATTTGAATTTATCAACTCTATTAAAGGAGGTGTCATTCCACAGGAGTTTATTCCAGCCGTTGAAAAGGGTATTATCGAAAGTATGGAAAGAGGAGTAGTCGCAGGATACAAAATGGTCAACATTTCTTGTGAACTTATCTACGGTTCATATCACGATGTCGACTCTTCCGAA
>CAIPUJ010000113.1 GCA_903868205.1 uncultured bacterium
TAGCACATCCTTTAGCTTCAAATTACCTTCTTCTACCATCCTAACCCACCTCATTCGTTCCTCTAGTATATTCTTTGGCATATTTATACACATATATTAATGCTACTAAAAAGTGCCAAATGTGTGTACACATTACCGAAACCCCTTGACTTTTATATCTAACTATGCTATCATTCTAATACAACCTAAAGGAGGGTTTATGAATTGGTCAAGAAATTGTCGTATTGCTGGTGGGTCAACGTTTCGGCTTATACCGGATTTTATGCCCCAACAGAAAACGTGGCGAGATTATAAAAAGGAAATTTTTATTTCTGTCGCCGCTGTTCTTTTTTTCACCGTAATAATGTCCATCGTTCATTATCAGGTTTCGAGACCTGTTATGGATGTAAACTCAAGGGATCAGGCTGTATCGATTAAACTCGATAACGGCACGATTCTTAAACCAGGAGATTCTGGTTTTAATGAGGCTCGTAAAGTATCGAGACATCAACCGGTTCAATAATGTGCTTATGCACAAAACGCCGCGTACTAGTTGCGCGGTTTTTTTATTGTAAAATATTTGTATTTTTGCTCATTTCTTGCTATATTTTTGCAGTAGTTAACAAAGTGGGCGTATAGCTCAGGTGGTTAGAGCGCGTCACTGATAATGACGAGGTCCCAAGTTCGAGTCTTGGTACGCCCACTTTGTTTGGTACTAAAATAGCTCAGGTGATTAGAGCGGAGAAATGCTTCCGAGTCTCGCATTTCTCCTAATAATGACGAGGTGAGGAAGCGAGGACCCGTAGCTTCCGCAAGACCTTTTGAGATATATTTGAATGTAATGAAAAAATATCCAAAAGGTGTACTGCTCCTGTAGGGAGACATGTTCGAGTCTTGGTACGCCCACAAAGAATATTATCTTATTTTCACAACGACCCTCACTGCCTTTGATAAAGCCGAGTTCCAAGTTCGAGTCTTGGTACGCCCACTTTGTTTGGTACTAAAATAATAATTATTTTTTTAAAAAATCTATTTAGGAGGATATTTTTTTATTTATAAATATGTTTATAAATACTAGTGCATTTATTTTTTAATCGCGATATAATATATTGAGTTAAACAAACCATGAATTATTTTTATTATAGTGATGCGATGCACTTTAAAAATAGATTTAAAAAATCCGTTTGTGGTTTTTCTATTTTTATATTTTCACTATTTTTCTTCTTTGCTTTTGCACAAAACACTAGCGCAATATTATATCAGCCAGGGGAGACATTAGAGCCAGCATGTGCTCCGACAGATTTAAATTGTGGGGTAGCTGTTTTTAATATAAACGGTCAGTCTACGACCACCCAAACATTGGTCACCGGTACAAGTGGAACAGATTTTAATATATCATCTGCTTCTGGTGTTCATACTTTAAATATTCCTAATGCGTCTTCTTATAGTAGAGGATTACTTTCTTCTGTTGATTGGAGCACCTTTAATAACAAACTTTCATCAACATTAAATACAGGTAAAATTTTCATAGGTGATGGATCAAATCAGGCAAGTCCTGTTACTTTGTTTGGTGATGCTTCTATAGATAGTACTGGTCTGCTCACCTTGTCAGATCTTTCTGTGGGAACCTCAAAAATTGTCGATAATAGTGTTACCTTTGCTAAATTTCAAGAATTAGGAGCGAGCAAGCTTTTTGGTAATTCAAGTAGTTCTTCTGCTGTAGCTGGAGAAATTAATGTTGGTGCTGGATTAGAATTTGGTGGTAGTGATTTAAAAATTAATGCACCTACTTGTGCATCCAACCAAAGATTAAGTTGGAATGGTTCCGCTTTTCAATGTTTAGGTGGAGGAGTTTTGTCTGAAATTGTTACGGCGAATACTTTTTTGTTAGGGCCAACAGCTACTGGTACAACAGGTAATCCAACTTTCCGTTCTATCATTGCAGCAGATATCGCTCAGGGAACATCCACTAGCCAAGAAGTTTTGTTGGGCAATATGACATGGTTTAATCTTCTAGATGGTTCTGGAAAAATAAATGCTTCAGCACTGCCAAGTTCTATAACTGGTTCATTAAAGTTTAAAGGAACTTGGAATGCAAATACTAACAGTCCAAGTTTAACCACTGGTGGAATAGGCGGAGTGAGCGGAGACTTTTATGTTGTAGATGTTGCGGGTACCACAACCGTAGATGTTCATAGCGTCTGGAATATTGGTGATTGGATTGTTAATGCAAGCTCTACATGGGATCGTGTAGAACAGGGAGCTACAGTATCAAGCGTAAACGGAAAAACAGGGAATCTTGTTTTGACGACAGATGATGTAAACCAAGGTTCTGTAAATAAATATTTTTCTAATTCACTCGCAAGGGGAGCTATCTCTGGTATCGGTCCAATCACGGTATCTTCAACTACAGGAAATATTGATTGTCCAACCTGTTTATTAAGTACTGGTAGTAATGGTAATTTAGTCTCTGGTACCGGTATAGATTTGTCAGGATCTTTATTTGGGAGACTTATTGGTAGCGGTAATATAACTTTTGCTTTAAATAATACCGGAGCTGTAGCAGGAAGTTATGGTTCAAATTCTGTTGTACCAACCTTTACTGTTGATGCTCAAGGAAGACTAACTTCCGCAGGTACAACAACCTTAGATGTTTCTGCTATTTCTTCTGGTAATCTTTCTGTTGCTCGTGGTGGTACTGGAGCAGGAAGTTTTACAACTAATGGAATTTTGTATGGCAATGGTACAGGTGCTTTACAGGCTGCTAGTGCTGGAACAAACGGGCAATTTTTAGTAGCTAATAGTTCTGGTATTCCTACTTTTGTCACGGCTTCTGGTGATGCGACTATCGCTTCATCTGGTGCTATTACGATTGGTACAGGGGTTATTACTTCTGGAAAAATTTTAGATGGGACAATTACAAATTCAGATATTTCAGGAAGTGCAGCAATTTCTTATAGCAAATTAAATTTAGCAAATTCAATCTTGAATGGAGATATTGCAACTGGCACAATTGCGAACAGTAAACTTGTAAATTCCACCGTCGGGCTTTCTTTAAATGATTCTGGGAATGATATTTCTTTGTCAGCGTCTTCTGTCGCGCTAGGGGATAACTTAGTGATTAATGTTCCGAATGCTTCTTTAACAGCTCGAGGTGTTGTTTCTACAACTACTCAAACTTTTAATGGGGATAAAACTTTTGATGACTCAATAAGTGTTATAGGTTTTTCATCTTTATCTGGTAACTTTATAACCCCAAGAGGTTCTGATTATGTAACCACAGGCACTCAAAATAATGTAAATTTGGGATCTGGTTCATACTTCCACTATGCTGGTGGTAACGCTGCTACTTTCACAGGTATTGCTGGGGGTACTGATGGAAGATTGATAAGACTTTTGAATGATAGCTCATCAGATCTTACAATAAAAAACCTTGATATAAACTCTTCTCTGGGGAACAGAATAGAGACTCCTAATGGCCAAGACATAGTCTTACAACCAGAATTGATGATAGCCCTTATTTATGAAAGTGATTCTGGCGGTGTATGGCATCTAGCTTCTCAACCTGCTACTGCAAATACAATAAAATCTTTTTCTTATATAAATGGAGGAAATGCTTTTAATGCTACAACAACTCTCGGAACAACAGATAGCTACGGCTTGAATTTTATTACTGGTGGAAATAATCGCTTTGTATTAGCTAATGGTGGAGTAAATACTGCTACTTTGACAGGAAGCGGTGCCACAACTTTGTCTGGAGGAACAACGCTTAATCTTTCATCTGCTTCTGGTTCTGATTTAAATATAACTTCAGGAACTACGGGGAACTTGAATTTAGACTCTGGTTCAACGGGGGCAATAAATATTGGAACAAATACAAATGGGAAAATAATAAATATAGGTAATACAGCTTCCGGATCAACTTTGAATCTAAATGCTGATGGGGGTGGTATTAATTTAAATGGTGACGTTAGTATTGTCGGGGGACATACATTTACTACTGGGTCAGGTCTTATTATAGACAATTCAAGCGCACTTTCTTTCTCAGCTACGAATACAGTTTTAGATATGACAGGTACTGGTACTCTTGGTTTAAACACAATAACAAACAGGGCTATTAATACTGGAACAGGAATGTTTACAACAGGAGGTGGATTAACTATTTCCGGAAACAAACTTTATATGACTGATAATGTATCAGGGCATCTTCTTGTTGCAGATGGCACAAATTATAATCCAGTACTGTTGAGTGGAGACGCCACAATAAATTCATCAGGAGTTTTAACTTTAAATTATTCTACTGCTCAATCATCTGACACTACCCACAAAGGATTTCTTACTGCTTTGGATTGGAATACTTTTAATAATAAACAATCTTCTCTCGGTTTTACTCCAGAAAATATTTCAAATAAATCTACAGATACTGGATTGGGAACTTCTGATATTTTATATCCTACACAGAAGGCTGTTAAAACATACATTGATAACGCAGCTGTTGGTTTAAGGTGGATAAGCCCAGTCGAACTCATTAACGTTATTGCGGATGTTTCTTCCCCGGTCGGCTCACCAGTACATCTTGATGGGTATATTTTAAATACTGGGGCTACAACTGGTGTATGGTCTGGTTTTGCAGTAGGAGATCTTGTTCAATACCAGACAGATCATTGGGTTAAAATTAAATCTTTGGTTGCCGGGGATAGAATAGGTATTGCTTTTAAATCAGAAACAACACCCTCTGGAAGTTTTGCCGGAAAGAAAGATTATGAAGTTCAAGTTGTTGGAACACCAGGATCCTTTACATATACATTTACCGCACCGTCAGTTAGTGATACTTTATTTGTTCAAAATAGCAATGCTTACTATCATAATGTGTCGTTTACTTATGCATCTTCAACATCAGTTGTTGGTTGGGTACAACTCTCTGCTTCTGTTGATTGGCAAATGGGAAGTGGTATACAAGCAAATGGAAATACTGTGAGCCTGGGAGTTTTAACAGAAGACTGGGCTCAGACTGGCGCCTTCGATATAAACACAAGCGGTAATATAAATATTGGAAGCGGTAAATCACTTTCTGTTTCCGGGACATCTACTTTTTCAGGAAATGTTGTCATGCCAAAAGGTACAGATTATTCAGCTAACGGTACACAAAATAATGTAAATTTAGGAAATGGTTCACTATTCAATTATGCTGGTGATGGAGTAACTATTACTGGTTTTGCCGGAGGAACAGATGGAAGATTCATCCGTATTATAAATGCTTCGTCATCGGCAGTAATGGTTTTGAAACATCAAAATACGGGATCACTTGCAGTAAATAGAATAATTATTGAAACTGGAACCGATATAAATATTTTACCAAATTCTTCTTTTGAACTTTCTTACGATTCTGGAGTTTCTAGTTGGAGGGTTGTTGTACTTCCAGCAAACACAGCTCTTGTTGACGGAGGCAATACTTATGGTTCTACTGTTGATGTGGGAACACAAGATAATTTTGGATTAAATTTTATAACTAACAATACCTCTCGTTTTTCTATAGCTTCCGATGCTACAACTCTCACAGGTTCTGGTGCAACAGCTCTTGCTGGAGGAACAACGCTTGCTCTTACATCTGGATCAGCTTCTAACTTAAATATTACATCAGGAACAACAGGTGCACTCAATCTAGATTCTGGAAGTACTGGCGCAATAAATGTCGGAACAAATTCAAATGGAAAAATAATTACAATTGGAAATACAACTGGAGCAACTCAGATAGATTTAAATAGTGGAAGTGGGGGAATAAATTTGAATGGAAATGTTGTTGTTACTGATGGTCATTCAATTACTACTGGTTCTGGTAGCTTCACTTTTGATTCTCAAGGAATTACTTTGGCAAGCTCATCGTCTATTATAGATATGACAGGAGCTGGTACTCTTGGTTTAAACACAATAACAAACAGGGCTATTAATACTGGAAGTGGATTGTTGACAGTAGGAGGGAACCTATCTGTTAATGGTACATCTACGATCAGTGGTAATTTTATTGCATCATCTGATTTTATTACCCCATTTTCAACAAAAAATTATTCTACAACCGGAACACAAAATGATGTTAATTTAGGTTCTGGTTCAGTTGTAAACTACACTGGGGCTGGAGCCGCAACATTTACAGGTTTTGTTGGTGGGGTTGATGGTAAACAAATTCGTCTTATAAACAATTCAAGTACAAATTCTTCGTTTACTTTAAATCATGAGGATGCGAGTTCTACCGCAGCGAATCGTTTCCTTATTGGATCTGGTCTCCCTATTGTAATATCAAAAAATGGATCAGTGACATTGTTATATGATTCTACTATTTCTAGATGGAGGCTTGTACAAATCCCTGCATCCTCAGCGATTATAGGTGCTTTTGCTTTCTTACAAAATGGTAACGCATATGGTACTGCAGCTAGTCTTGGTACTACAGATTCATTTGGTTTGAATTTTAAAACTAGTGGTTCTACAAGATTTTCTTTATCAGCTAGTTCAGCTACCCTCACTGGTACTGGAGCAACATCCATCACTACGGATAATACTCTTTCTCTTTCTTCTGCCTCTGCTTCAGATTTAAATATTACATCTGGTACAACAGGAGCATTAAATTTGGATTCTGGTTCTACAGGCGCTGTGAACTTAGGAACAAATGCAAATGCAAAAAATATTACGATTGGTAATACAACTGGTGTAACTGCGGTAAATATTAATTCAGGTACTGGTGGAGTCACTCTTCTTACTGGAACAACAGGAAATGTTTCAATAAAATCTGGCACTACTGGGTCGGTAACTTTAGATTCTGGTACAACTGGTACTGTAAACCTTGGAACGGGAGATAATAACAAAACAATAAATATTGGTACAGGTAATGCTGGTAACACAATAAATCTTGGTACAAACAACACAGTCGCAGATACAATTAGTATTGGTTCAGCTTTAGATTCACTTGTAATAAACTCATCTGGTTTGAATTTAACTTCTGGCGGTGCGCTTACTGGTGTAGCTTCTATAGATACGATTAGTGTATCAGCAACAGCGATTACTTTTGCAGCGACAGGAACAATTTCTTCGACTGGAGTAAATGCAATTACTATTGATTCTGGTACTACAGGCAATGTAAATATTGGAACTGGTGCGACTGCAAAAAATATTTCAATCGGAAATAATACTGGTGCATCAGCTTTGAATTTAAATTCTGGTTCAGGAAATATTATTCTTGAAGCTGGTGGTGCTGGTGTGTCTGGAATAGTTCAGATCGGTTCAATAACAGGCAAATCAACCGCTGATTTATTAGTGCTTGATGCTGGTACAGCAGATCCTACAGGTGTAAATGGCGGTATGTATTATTCAACAGCTACAAATAAATTTAGATGTTATGAAAACGGCGCGTGGAGAAATTGTACTGGGAGTCAACCACAACAAACTGTTTCTGCCTTAACAAGAACAACTGTTGCAAACTCAGCAACTCTTCTTGGTACATTTAGTATTACACCATCTACTGCTACTGGTGATATATTTGTATCAGCAAATTTATATACAAATAGTTTGAGCAGTACAGATCAAACAATCACAGCGCAGATTCGTTCTGGTACGACTTGTGCCGGGACACTTCTTGCTAGTGGAGTTTCAAATCTTACAGAAGCGACGGCTGCAGATGGTCCAGCTGTTTATGTATCAACTCTTGTTACTAATCCAGGGACTTCAGTTCAAAATTATGCAATCTGTGCTCTATCAACAACCAACAACGGTGCCTTTGTTGGCGGTGTAGGTTCTGCAATGGTCATAGATACAGGTGCTGATCTAGCCGAAATGTATACATCAAACGATAACTCTATTCAACCCGGAGATGTTGTATCATACGATCCTTCTCTTAAGACCGGTGTTGCAAAGAGTACGAAATCTTATGATCAAAATGTTTTGGGTATTATCTCAACACAGCCGGGAGTCCTTATCGGTAAAGTTGAAAAAGAGGGAACTAATGCATATCCTGTAGCTTTGTCTGGTCGTGTCCCAGTAAAAGTAACAGCACAAAATGGTAAAATTGAAGTCGGGGATTATCTTACAAGTTCTGAAATTCCTGGTGTTGCTATGAAAGCAACTTCAGACGGTATGATTATTGGACAAGCATTATCTTCTTTTGAAGGAGAGGGAATTGGACAGATTGTTGTGTTTATAAAAAATACATATTCATCTGCAGGATATTCTATAAAGGAACAATCCGTTCTTTTAGGAGATATTTCTTCTTCCGTTTCAGATATAGAAAATGGGCTCTCAACATTGATTTCAAATATACAGTCCGAAATATCACGTGAGGCTTCTGTTATAATCGGACAGAAGATTTCAGAAGGTAAACAATTCTTAACTGATTTTATTACTGCTAGAATCACCGCCATTCGTGGGTACTTCGACGAAATATTTACAAAGAAAATTCATACAGAACAGCTTTGTGTGAAGAAGTCTGATGGAAGTGAAGTGTGTGTAAATGGGGATCAGGTACAGAATCTTTTTGGCGAAACCAGGATGGTTACAGAAACCCCAGTTACTCAAGAAGTACCAGTTGTTGCCGAATCAACATCCACCATGATACAATCAACAAGTTCAGAGCCAGTTTCAGAAGAGCAGACTCCTACCACCGAGAACGTAGTAGAACAAACACTAGAAGTTTTACCAGAACCAGACCCCGTTATTGAGCCAAATCCTGCAGAAATTCCTGCCGCAGACCAAGTACCAGTAGAGACACCAACAGAAGTTCCATCAGAAGCTCAACAATAATTAATTATTAATTTAAATAAAGATATATTATGAAAAAAAATATTGCAGAGATAATTGATTCTCAAATGTCAGATATAACAAAAAGCGAAGTTTTAAATACAAAACCTAAAAAGAATCTTTTTAAAAAACTTGGTCCAAAAAAAGTTTCTATTATTGTTCTTGTTATTATTGCAATTACAGGTGTTTATGGAACTTCACATTTTTATAATAAGTATAAATCTTTGACAGTAGATGCTAGTGCACAAGCACAGAAGGAAACAAACAAGCTTGTTGCTACACTAGGTAAATTAATGGAGCTTCCTTCAAAGGAAACACCTACAGTCGCTACTATTTCTGATAAGGATAAATTGAAAGATCAGGCTTTTTTTGCTCAGGCAGAAAATGGAGATGTTTTATTTGCTTTTACAACTTCTATGAAAGCTATTTTATATCGTCCTTCAACAAACAAGATTATAAATGTGGCTCCTATTTCCATAAATCAGGCTCAAGATTTAACACAGGCTTCTAAGAAAGTTACAGCAACCACGACTAAAAAATAATTTTTATGAAAAATAGAGGACCGGTCATTTTATTATTTCTGATTGGTTTACTTATACCGATGGCTTTTTCTTTTGCTGGTACTATTTTAAGTTCTTATAAATATGCATGGAGTGATAAAGTCGGTTATATAAATTTTGAGAATGTTCTTGTAGATAATACTACTTTGTCCGGATATGCATGGTCTAAAAATACTGGTTGGATAAATATGAGTCCAGATAATGGTGGGGTTTCAAATGATTCTTCCGGAAATCTTTCTGGATATGCTTGGGGAGAAGGATTAGGATGGATTGATTTCGGTGGTGTTTCTGTAAGTACAGCTACAGGTAAATTTTCTGGGGTGGCAACTGGAACACTAGTTGGTTCTATAAATTTTGATTGTCCAAATTATTGTGATGTAAGAACAGATTGGAGACCGGTTTCTGAGTGTGCCTCATGGACATATTCTGATTGGGGTTCTTGTAGTGGGGGACAACAAACAAGAAGTATTCTTTCCTCAATCCCTTCTGGATGTAGTGGTGGTAGTCCTGTATTGTCACAAAGTTGTGGTTCTTCTGGTGGCGGAGGAGGTGGGCTAGGATTATTTTTGATAAATTCTTTCAAACCAATTTCTTTAGATTCTTTCAATACCCCTCTTATTATTGAACCAGAACAATCAGGTAATTATACAAAAGATACCGAAGTTGGCCCGATTTTATTAAAAGTTTCTAAAAATAGTGTTATTGATAAAACAACTTTTTATATAAATGAGAATTTTGTAAATAAAGACAGCCAGAAACTAATTTCTGAAGAAGTGTCTTTGGTAAACGGTACTTTTTATGATATCTACGCTAAGAATCAGTTTGGTGAATACGTTCATAATTTTGATATTCCCATAACTATATCTTTACCAATTCCAGCAAATTTACAAAATAATCCGAATCTCGCAGTATATTGGCTTAACGAAGTAAATAAAAGTTGGGTATTGATTCCTAGTGTTGTTTTTACAAATGGCAAAGTAACTTTTCAGGTGAATCACCTGACTAGGTTTGCAATATTTGATTCTTCGATTGATAAACAAAATGATTTAGTGTCAGTTGTTGTTCCTAAAATTAGTATACCGGTCGTTGGTGTAACGGATAGAGAAATAATTAACTTATCTAAAAACGTTGAAGAAGAGAAAAATGAAGTAATAAATAAAAATAGTACTACCTCTCAAAAAACATCCTTAAAAAATCAACCTAGGGTGGTATCAAATTATTTAAATACACAAAGACTGACTATTCTTATCTTACTTATTATTGCCTTGGTTTTCCTTCTCTATATAGGGTTTAAGAATAAATATTAGAATTTTCAATTTCTATATTTCTGATAGAATGCAGTAATGCGAAATTACAAAGAATTTTTTAATGGTAAGAAGATTACGATGCTTGGACTCGGACTTCTTGGACGTGGATTAAATGATGCGAAATTTTTGGCTGAATGCGGAGCTATCCTCACTGTTACAGATCTAAAAACAAAAGAGCAATTAGAGCCAACATTAAAGAAATTGGCTAAGTATAAAAATATTAAATATGTTTTAGGGGAACACAGGTTGGAAGATTTCAGAAATTGTGATTTTGTATTAAAGGCTGCTGGTGTACCCCTCGACTCTATTTATATAAATGAAGCAAAGAAAAATAAAATCCCAGTAGAAATGGATGAATCTCTTTTTGCTAAGTGTGCGCCAAACGTAAAGGTTGTTGGTGTTACGGGGACAAGAGGGAAGACAACTACTACATATTTAATATATGAAATATGTAAATTAGCTTTCCCCAAGAAGGTATATTTGGGTGGAAATATAAAAGGTCTTGCAACACTTCCTCTTTTGAAAAAAGTGAAAGATGGAGATGTTGTAGTAATGGAGCTTTCGTCATGGCAACTTCAGGGTTGGGGAGAGGCGAAAATTTGTCCTAGTATTTCTGTATTTACAAATTTGATGGACGATCATTTAAATTATTATAAAGGAAGTGTAAAGAAATATTTTGAGGATAAAGCGAAGATTTATTTAAATCACAATAAGTCAGACTATTTAATTTGTGGAGAAAAAATATCTAAACAAATAGGTAAGGTAAAAAGCCAAAAAATTATAGTTAAGAAAAATGATGTTCCAAAGAGTTGGAAGATAAAAGTAAAAGGAGATCATAATCTAGAAAATATTTCATATGCTATTAAGGTTGCACAGATTTTAAATGTGCCAGAAAAACTAATTAAAAGGGCAGTAAAAAACTTTAGTGGTGTAGAGGGAAGGCAAGAGTTTCTAAGAGAATATAAAGGAGTAAAAATTTACAATGATACTACCGCTACAACTCCAGATGCTACGATCGTCGCTCTTAAGGCTTTATCCCCAGACCAAGGTGGAACCTTGGTCCAAAACTCTAAAAGAATTGTTTTGATAATGGGTGGGGCAGATAAGAATCTTGATATGAGCGGACTTATAAAAGAAGTACCAAAATACTGTAAAAAGGTGATTTTATTAGCCGGAACTGGCACAGAAAAGCTTGGAGGTAAAGTAGACGGTATCTTGGCCAAAAGCCTCAAGGAGGGCCTTCTAGAGGCCTTAAAATGGGTGAAAAAGGGGGATGTTTTGTTACTCAGTCCAGGTTTTGCTTCTTTTGGTATGTTTAAGAATGAATTTGATAGGGGTGAACAATTTGTGAAGCTTGTGAAAGCTTTAAAATAATTGCCGCTATTGACACTTAGTATATTGTTTGCTATCATTTTATTTAGATTGATTAAAGAAATTTGTACAGACGCGTCAAATGATTCGTCGTTTTTTTAATCAAAAATTAGAGAGGTGCACATTATGGCGAAAGAAGAAATAGAGCAGGAACGTAATGGGTGGAAACGTGGGATACTTACTCAGGTCAGCAGTGACGGATTGATATTCGCCATTGAGCAGGTTGGCGGTAAGTTTCTGGGTAGACGTTTTCCGCTCAGTTTGGATGATTACCGGGCTCCGGTACCTTCCGAAAAGAATTTTTTGGACTGGGGACAAAACCGGTCTGAAAAAGAAAAAACAAAAAAGACAGGTTGCGGGTCAGAACCAGGACACAGACCTGTTCGGAACGAATCGATACATTTCGAAGTTTCGGCAGATAACAAAATTGTTGGTTGGTGTTCTCGCTACGATTTTCTTAAGGCGAAGATCGCCGCGAAAAAAATGTTCAAAAAGGCTGCTTAAATAAAAAAGGAAGGTATATTAAGTATGGCTAAGAAAAAAGATGGTATACAGACAGATCCCAGATTCGTTGATCAGGAGACAGGGAACAAGGTTAGCAAGATTGAAGTTAAACGTCTGATTGACCGCGGTGCTTCCGGGAGTCGGTTTTTGAAACCTGCCCAAGTTCGTTTTGGCCAAGGTCAGCCGGCATAAAAAGCCGCGACCACACAATAGCCGCGTTCGAGAAATCGGGCCGGCTATTTTTATTTCTCTAACATTGACTTATCGCATATAGTATGCTACTATTTAAATAGAACAAAAACTTAAATTTGTTTGGGGATTTTAAGGACTAGTAAGGTGCTGGTCTAGTTTTCTCTCCAAGTGTTGAAATGAGGAGTTCAAAATGGAACAAGATGATAAGAGATTAGTAATGGAACAGGCGGCATGGGCTTGGTATACAAACCCGCTGAGTTTGGGTAATGGTCGGCCAAGAAATTGGCTTCCACTGAAAAAGCTGGCATTGGTCGCCGAAGCCATGGGCAGATCTATCACGCTGGATGAGCTTCAAATACTCGTCCAAAAAGATGGTCCAATGCAGAAGTGTGTTGGGTGTGGAAAAGGATTTCAGCCAGTCAAAATGGTTGCCATCAATCGGTGGCTTCTAGACCGGCTCGTTTCTGGTCAGGACTTGTCTACTCTCGAAGGACTCAGATGGGCTGTCGGTTCGTTTGTTCTTTCCCGCGGGAAAGATCACCGATTGGTTTCTTTGGGTTTCTGTGGGTCACTATTTTATTTTGACCCAAAGGTGAAAGATGCTGATGATTGCGAATTTTTTTCTATAAATAAGCAGACCTGTTTAGGCAACGCTTATCTTTCGAAAGAAAATCGCGATCAGAACGGCGACCCACGTCATACTCGTTCTGTCGAGTCCGGGGAAGCTATCGTAGAAGCCGAAGAAGAAAGGTTGGCTGAAAACGAAAGAATGTATCGGGAAAGTCAGAAAATAAATGCGAGGAAAAATCGCGATCACAAAATTAGTGGGGTTGAGCGAGCCTTTGAAAATGCTCGGGCAGCACAAAAAAACCAAAGACGCTAAAAAGGCGCAAAAGCCCGGGGTGAAATACCCCGGGCTTTTTTATTATTTGAGGGCGGAAGAAGCGAAGCTTCTTCCGCCCTCATTCTTTTTCTGATAATATGATCAGTATGAAAAAAAGTTTATTCGATACAGTAAAAAATGTACATTTCATAGGAATCGGTGGTATCGGTATTTCTGCTATAGCCAAGATGTTTTTACTTGAAGGTAAAAAAATAAGCGGTTCTGATATGTCTGATTCAGAAATAATCTCTGAGCTTTCTAAATCTGGGGCAAAAATAAGTATTGGACATAGTGCTATGAATCTACCAAAAGAAACTGATTTTGTTATTTACACGATTGCCATTACAGAAGAAAATCCTGAATTTATTGAAGCAAAAAAAAGAGGTTTACAAATGATTACATATCCTCAAGCTCTTCATGAAATTTCTAAGGACAAATATACAATTGCTATTTCTGGTACACATGGGAAAACTACAACAACAGCGATGATTGCAAAAATTATGATGGATGCTGGTTTAGACCCGACAGTTATTGTCGGCTCACTTTTAAAATCTTCAGAGGTCTCTCCTCAAGGAGCGAAGCGGGGAGAGGTGAGTCCTCGGGAGATTTTAAATACTAATTTCATCGCTGGCAAAAGTAAATATTTAGTCGTGGAAGCATGCGAATATAGAAAATCTTTTTTAAACATAGAACCGACTATTGCTGTAATTACAAACATAGATAATGACCATTTAGATTTTTATAAAGATATTCATGATATACAGAATGCCTTTGGAGAATTTGCTATGAAAGTTCCTAAAGGAGGTTTCGTGGTTTGTAACCCACAAGACAAGATGGTAAAGCCTGCCATAAAAGAACTATCTTCGAAAATTGTTGACGCATATGAATTCAGAAATGATAAATTAAAACTCAAGGTATTGGGGGAGCATAATAAAAAGAATTCAGATATGGCTCTTGCAGTAGCGCATTTACTAGGTATACCAAAGAATAAGGCGAAGAAATCTCTAGAAGATTTTTCAGGTACGTGGAGAAGGTTTGAATATAAAGGGGAAACAAAATCTGGCTCAATAGTTTATGACGACTATGGTCACCACCCGACAGAAATAAAAGCTTCGCTTAAAGGTGCGAGAGAAATGTTTCCTAAACAGAAAATCACGGTTGTTTTTCAGCCCCATCTCTTTTCTAGAACAAAACTTTTATTAAATGATTTCTCTAAGTCTTTTAATGATGCTGACAAAGTAATTCTTGCTCCAATATATCCAGCGCGTGAACCTTTTGACGTAACTATTTCCTCAGAAATACTTGCTGGTAAAATTGGTAAAAAGGCGGAATCTTTTAAAGACTTTGTTGGTATAGAAAAACATTTGATTGATTCTTTATCAAAAAATGATATTTTAATAACAATGGGTGCTGGGGATGTATATAAAATAGGGGAAGAAATAATAAAATGATTGAAAATATAGAAAATTATAAAAATATAAAGGCAGAAGTCTTTGGTTCTACACACAGAGAACATTTTGAGAAAATGGTAGAACATCATGTTTCTACTTTACTTCATATGGCAGAAAAGATGCTTAGTGAAGAAGAACTTTCTTCAGAAAAGAAAATTGGAGAAGGTAGAACAGCAAAGGTTTTTAGTGTAGGAAAGATTTTAAATTGTTGTGTGAAGATTATTAAAACCCAAGAAGGTGATCCAAATTTGTTTAGAAACTCTGTAACAGAAGAGTTGAAACTCATGGATAGTTATTCTGGCAGAGAAATAAAAGGTGTCATGGTGCCAGAACCTTACCTTTCTATTAAAGCAAAAATTGAGGAGAAGGATAATAATCTAAGTCTAAAAGACAATAATCTTGAGATGGTTTTTATGCAAAATGTCCCCGGTGTATCTTTTGCTGATATTTTAGAAGGCAAAGAAGAATTTCCAGAATTAGAAGACTTTGATATAAAAAAGTTTTTTGACAAACTTTATGACTTCATAGATTTTCTAAATGGCAGTAATGTTTTTCATAGAGATTTGCATGAGGGTAATGTAATGATAGGGAACGATGGAACACCTTGGGTGATTGATTTTGGATCTGCCATAAAAACTTGGGGAGAAGATGATGCTTATGATATAACCTCAGAAGGGGAAACTACTAGGCTTAGAACAGACAGACAATCCTTGGCTGTTGTAGAAAAGAAGGTTAGAAAATTTTTAGAATCAAGAAAATCATTGACAAATTAATAATTAACATATATACTATATAAACATGGAAAGCTTCACAGAACAAAATAAGGGAGGATCTATGGCAGACATTGAAGTTGGAGTGGGGAGTTCTTTAAAGAGAGCTGTTGAGGCTTGTTTAGAAAAACAAGCAGAAACAGGAGAAGAAAAAATTGAAATTGATGGCAAGCCCGGTCTATGGATAATGACACTTGCTCTTGCAGATGAAGCCGAAACAAGAGGTGCGAGGAAAATATATCCTTTGGAATCAAGGGATGGTAAGGAGATGTTTCTTGTTCAGGAGTAACCCAATCCCTTTCGTGTAATGCGTTAGGGTTTTTTTTATTTCGACTAGCGAGGAGCAAAGTGTGAAATTCTGATTTTACATTTTGTCCGAGCGAAGTCGATATATAAGGGTTGAATAACGCTTTTATAAAAATATGAAATTTCCCAGTAGTGAATTTTAGCATTGTTTTTAAAATTGTGCTTAAATTATAATAAGTTAGGTATTATATAAAAATATATAGATGTATGAATAACAAAGAAGAAAAAACAATTTTGATGCCAAAATCTACTACTGGGTTTTATGTAGTAGGAACACCAATAGGAAATCTTGAAGACATCACTTATAGAGCTGTGAGAATTTTGAATGAGGTAGATTTGATCCTTTGTGAAGACACTAGGGTTACAAGAAATCTTTTGGATAGATACGAGATTCATAAACCAACAATGAGCTATCACTCTCAGAGCAAGCTAGCAAAGGTTGATAAAATTTTAGAGATGATAGAAGAGGGGAAAACTCTCGCTCTGGTTTCCGATGCCGGTACTCCCACTATTTCAGATCCAGGATCTGTGCTTGTTTCAAAAATAAGAGAAAGTTTTTCTGATATAGAAGTTATCGCAATCCCTGGTCCAAGCGCTTTGGTGTCTGCTCTTTCTGTTTCTGGTTTACCAGCGTCAGAATTTACTTTCTATGGATTTTTGCCACACAAGAAAGGCAGAGAGACTTTATTCAAAGAAATTGCAGAAATAAATAGAACTGCAGTTTTTTATGAATCACCTCACAGAATATTAAAAGCTTTAGAATCTTTGAATACTTTTACTCATGATAGAAGAGTGGTAATAGCTAGAGAGATATCCAAGATATATGAACAAGTCGTTTCTGGTAAACCAGAAGAAATACTAAAATACTTTTCTGAGAACCCTGATAAAGTAAGAGGGGAGTTTGTTGTAATGGTTTCTGAAAAATAATTCGTATTTCTTCGAGGTCTCTCCTTGAGGAGGAGTCTGCGACGGGAAAAGGTGAGTCCTCGGAGAAATTTCTCTATTTTTGTCGTTTAGAGAAGATAGTTTAGTTTCTGTTTATCTACTTTTTATGCTATATTAACAGTAATTAAAAGTTAATTTTTTTAAAAAAATGGTAAAAATTTCATCAATATTTGTGCTTGGAATACTTGTGGTACTTATGCCTTTTTCTGGATTTCCATTTGAATGGAAAAACGCTACATATATTATCTGTGGTTTAGCTATTATTGTCCTATCTCTACTTATAAGAAAAGAACTACATGAAGTTTTGAGAGCTTTACACAATAATGATGTTATAAAAGCGGATACTTTTACAGAAAGTATTCCACAAGAGAAATCAGCAGATGAAAAATAAAAAGTTATTAAAAAAACTTTCAAAAATTCCTAAAAGGATACATTTTTTCATATTGGCTATTGTTGCTGTTGTTTTTCTTTTTTTATTTTATTTTTTAATACCAAATTTTTTCCCAACGGTTTCTAGGGTTGTCTCAGAAGAGATGGCTACTAGCACAGCTTCTACTACTCCGGTATTTGTTGTGACACATATTCAAACACCAAAACCTACAAAAGCTATTTATATGTCAGCTTGTGTTGTGGCCACACCAAGTTTCCGTGAGAAATTGGAAAAGATTGCAGAAACTACAGAAATAAATTCTATTATGATAGATGTAAAAGATTATACAGGCACAATCACTTTTAATTCTGAGAATCCTTTGTTTAAGGATAATATTGGCTCTGGATGTAAAGCAAAAGACCTGAAGGAATTTATAGGAGAATTACACAAAAGTAATATTTATGTAATAGCTAGAATTTCTACTTTTCAAGATAAATATCTTGTAAGTAAAAGACCAGATTTAGCTGTAAAGAAAAAATCCGACGGTACTGTATGGAAAGATTATAAGGGTGTAAGCTGGCTTGACGCTGGATCTAAAGAAGTTTGGGATTATGATATCGCGTTAGGTAAAGAATCTTATAATATAGGTTTTGACGAAATTAATTTTGATTATATAAGATTTCCTTCAGATGGAAATATGAAAGATATTTCTTATACATTTAGTGTCGGAAAAGTGAAAGCAGATGTCATAAAAGATTTTTCTGCATATGTATCAGCTTATTTTAGACCTTTGAATATTCCAATATCAGCAGACGTGTTTGGTATGGTATCTACGAATACAGACGATTTAAATATTGGTCAGATTTTGGAAAATTTCTTGCCATACTTTGATTATATTGCCCCTATGGTGTATCCATCTCATTATCCTACAACTTTCTTGGGATACAAGAACCCAGCAGAATATCCATATGAAATTATAAAGCATTCTATGACTACGGCTGTTAATAGGGCAGTGGCTGCTAGTTCTACTCCAAATAAATTAAGACCTTGGCTTCAAGATTTTAATCTTGGGGCGGACTACACTGCTTCTATGGTTCGTAAACAAATTCAAGCTACTTATGATTCTGGTTTAGATTCTTTTATGATTTGGGATGCTGGTAATACTTATACTGTTGATGCATTTTTACCGAAGTCCACTTCTACAAGTAAAAAAATAAAACAATAGGGTTAAGAGGTGAAACCTTGAATCTCAAAAAAGGTTTCTCCTTACAGGAGCAGTACACCTTTCACATTTTGAGTACAAAACGTTCAAGATCTTTCATTTGGGTCCCAACCCAAATTGAAACCTCGGAACACATATTTTACTTCTGTTTTTATTTACACAGTGTTATAATATTTAACAAATGGATCCTGAGAAAATAACATATTTTGGAGAAACTGATTCTCGCGGTAAGCGAGTGAAGTTTGGTATAAAAGCGAAAGACAGAACTCGCCATGTATATGTTATAGGTAAGACAGGTATGGGTAAGTCTACTTTGCTTGAGAATATGGCTATCCAAGATATCACTAGCGGCAATGGTATGGCCTTTTTGGATCCACACGGTAAGACAGCCGATTTGCTTTTAAGTTATGTTCCACCAGAAAGATTGAAAGATGTTGTTTACTTTGCACCTTTTGATACAGAATATCCTATCTCATTTAATATTCTAGAAGATGTCGGTTTTGACAAAAGACACTTGGTGGTGGCAGGGCTCATGAGTACATTCAAAAAGATTTGGGTGGATGCTTGGTCTGCCAGAATGGAATATATTTTGACCAACACTCTTTTGGCCCTCATTGAATATCCTGGTTCTACTCTTCTTGGAGTAAACAGAATGCTTTCAGATAAAGATTACAGAAAGAAGGTGGTAGATAATGTAAAAGATCCATCAGTGAAATCTTTTTGGGTAGATGAATTTGCAAAATATACAGAAAGACAAGCTGCAGAAGCTGTACCCGCTATTCAAAATAAGGTGGGACAATTTACAGCCAATCCTCTTATAAGGAATATTCTTGGTCAATCCAAATCTTCATTTAGTATTAGACAACTTATGGACGAAAGAAAGATTTTGATTGTGAACCTCTCAAAAGGTTTAGTGGGTGAATCAAATGCAAATCTATTGGGTTCCATGATTATCACAAAGATATATCTTGCTGCTATGTCTCGTGCGGATGTTCAAGAAAAAGAATTAAAAAAACTTCCAAATTTTTATTTGTTCGTAGACGAATTTCAATCTTTTGCGAACGAATCTTTTGCAGATATTCTTTCTGAGGCTAGAAAATACAATTTAAACCTTACTATCGCTCACCAGTATATTGAGCAAATGTCTGAAGAGGTGCGTTCGGCTGTTTTTGGAAACGTAGGTACGATGATGACTTTCCGTGTTGGTGCATTTGATGCAGAGGTTCTCGAAAAAGAATTTGCTCCACAATTTACAGCAGAAGACTTGGTAAATCTTGGAATCTTCCAAATGTATTTGAAACTTATGATAAACGGTGTTTCCTCTGTACCATTTTCATCATCATCTCTACCTCCTATTCCAGAACCGGTAATTTCATACAAATCAGAAATAATAAATCTTTCAAGAAAACAATTTGCCCAACCAAGAATGGTTGTGGAAAAAGATATTCAAGATTGGCATAATGAAGGTAAAGACAAGACAGGATGGGAAAAGAAACAAGAAAAAGTAGGGAAAGATACTTCTCAAGCTAAGTTGTTCAATGGAGCAAGCGGAAAAAGGCCTTTCCTTAAGGAGGAGTCTTCGACGGGGAAAGGTGAGGCCTTGGGGAGCTTCGAGCAAGCCAAAAAACCAAATTATTCTTCTAATGAAAGCGGTAAAAGGTCTCTCCTTGGGGAGGAGTCTGCGACGGGAAAAGGTGAGATCTTGAGGAGCTTTCAGCAAGTTAAAAAACCACAAGTAATTCCTGTTATTCAACAAAAACAATCAGTACATAAACCTGTAGTAATGCCAGTTAGTTTAGGGAACATAGAAGAAGTAAAAAACAGTGACAAAAAAGAAAAAGAAGACGATTTCCTTCCTTTAAAGGCTGTTGCACCAAAAATTATTGCAGATTCAAAGAGGGTAGAGGAAGTTTTGAAACAAAATAAAACTCAAGAAGTAAAACCTCAATTTTCAAAAACAATACAACCAATAAATAACAAAAAAGACGGAAAAGTAATGACAAAAGAAAATCTGTCAGCCCTTCAATCTGCTTTGCAATCTGTTCTAAAGAAAACTGATGATAAAAAAGAAGTGACTCATACAGAAATTAAACAAGATACAAGAAATGAAGAATTAAAGAAAGAGGAAATCAAAAATCCAGAAATTCAGAATCATAAAAATGACCAACCAGATTCGAGCGAACTTAAAAAAGTCTTAGGGGTAGAATAATCTCTAATGGTTTTTCCTTCAGGCAAATAAGAATGCGACCGCATTCTTATTTGCCTGAAGGAAGTAGAGTTTTTAAATATATAATTTATGGGTAAATTAGAAAAAGAGATTAAAAGTAAGATAAGAGCATCAAAAGTTCAAAAGGCTGTTTTACAAACAATTGCAACCGCAGGTTTGTTGAGTGTCTCTTTATTAGCCCCAAATACTTTGAAAATATTAAAAAATTTTAATAGTAAAAACAAATCAAAAAATGAGAGACATTCAATTAACACTTCCAGAAGACGTTTGATAGAAAAAGGTTTAATTCAATATACGGAAGAAGGAAAGCTATTTTTAACATCTGCCGGTCAGAAAAAGTTGTATGAGATTGAAAGGCTAGATTTTAAGATGGAAAAACCTAAGAAGTGGGATGGAAAATGGAGGGTTTTAATATTTGATATTAAAGAAAATAAAAGATCTGTTAGAAATAAAATTAGAATAACATTAAATTTTATAGGTTTTGTTAGATTACAAAATAGTGTTTGGGTGTATCCTTACGATTGTGAAGATTTAATAAATTTATTAAAAGCAGATTTTGGTGTGGGTAGGGAGGTTTTGTATCTTATTGTAGATAAAATAGAGAATGATAAGGTTTTGAAATCAAATTTTAGATTATAAGTAGAGGCAGTTATATTATGAGTAATTATTATGTGTAGAAAAAGAAGGTTGTCACCAGGCAAATAAGAATGCGGTCGCATTCTTATTTGCCTGA
>CAIPUJ010000114.1 GCA_903868205.1 uncultured bacterium
ATCTCTGCATGAACAAGTAAAAGTACTAAGATCAGCGCTGGATGAAGCTGGTTTTACAAACACAAAAGTCCATGCGTATAGCTCAAAGTTTTCTTCTGCTCTTTATGGACCATACAGAAAGACTATACAATCACCATTAAAAGCGCAGGACAAGAAAAAATATCAGACAGATTATTCAAACCCAACTGAATCACTTGGACAGATTACTGCTGATGAAGCGCAAGGTGCAACTATTGTCATGGTGAAGCCGGCCATGATCTACCTCGATATTGTTTATCGCGCTCGCCAATTAACCAAGCTACCCCTGTCTGTTTATCATGTTAGTGGTGAGTATTCCATGATAAAAGAAGCTTGTAAAACAGGTATGCTAGATGAGAATGAAACTTTTGACGAAATACATGCAGGCTTTGCTAGATGTAATGTTGATTATGTTATTGGTTACGCTCCAGAGCATTTTATAAGATGGCAGAATAAAAATAAATAAATGTTTAATCCCGAATCAATGCAAAAAAAATCACGTACACCAGAAGAAATAAGAAAAAATTCGGAGAGGGCTAACGCTGATTTTGGAGAAACATCGGAGGGTGACGGAACAAAAGAAAAAGATAGCGTTTTTCCAACCGCCTTTATGACTGCACGATGTTTTGCTGAGCAAACACAAATTCCTAATGCAAAAGAGTTATACAAGATCTTCTTAGAAAAATCCGGCCTTGAAAAAGAAATAAATGCCCTTGGCGATATTAGAACCCCGCATTTTATGGAATTAAGATACTTAATGACTGAAAAGATATTAAGGTCTTCACTAGAAAATGGCGAGATTTCACAAGTTATAGAGCTAGCTTCGGGTTTTACACCGCACTCTATAAACATGCTCGCCACGGAGCAAGAAATAGAAACTTACATTGAAAATGACTTCGCTGTGAACCTTAAAATGAAACAATTGGCAGTCAATGACTTTATATCAGGTATTCCCGTCGTATTCATACCAGGCAATATCGTAGACTCAGCCACTTGGTCAAAATTTGAGGGTCAATTAGAAGGCAAACCGGTTGGTATTTTCTGTGAGGGTCTAATGATGTATTTATCAAGAGAAGCACAGATAAAACTTCTTAAGAACGTGAAGGAGCTTTTAGCAAAATACGGCGGATACTTTATGCATGAAGACATATTAAAATATCACCCCGAGTTAAAAGAAAACCCTCGATTTAACAGAATTACCTCTCAGATCAAGAAAGTCAGTGGCACAGGGGCTTTGGACGAGTCCTTCAGCCAAGATGATATTAAAAGGTTTTATGAAGAACAAGGCTTCATTGTAGACAGAATAGATGAGAAAGCTGAATTAAGTATAGACACATATCCAGAGGACGTTAGGGGAGATGCTGTAGAATTACTCAATGCCGGCTTTAAAATGTGGAAATTGAGCCTTCCGAAGGAAAAATAGAGTTACTCTTCCGTATTCTCGCAAATAATGTTAAAGTAAAACCAGCGACACCATCGCTGGTTTTACTTTTGTTTATACAATTGTTTAGCCAATTATCAATTAATTTGGTCTTCGGATAAGCAGATAAGAAGGAGGTTACTCCTTTTGAGTCTGAAATCTGAAGATCAATAATTAAAAAAATGTTAAAGAAAGAATTTTCTTTGGACCTAGGCGGCAGAACCATGACCGCTGAGTTCAACGATCTTGCTGAGAACGCTGACGGATCCGTCATGCTGAAACTCGGCGACACTGTCATTATGGCTACTGCCGTTATGTCGGAGAAACCAAAGGAAGGAGGGGATTATTTACCTCTTACTGTCGACTTTGAATCAAAGTTTTACGCTACTGGTAGAATCTTGGGTAGTCGTTACGTTCGCCGTGAAGGCCGACCAACCGACAACTCTATTCTCTCTGGCCGTATTACTGACCGTACTATCCGCCCATTATTCAACCAGAAGATTCGTCACGATATTCAGGTGGTTTTGACCGCTTTGGCTATTGGGGAAGAAGATCCTGATGTTTTGGGTGTGATTGCCGCTTCACTCGCTCTCGGAGTGTCTAGTATTCCATTCAATGGACCAACTAGCGCCGTC
>CAIPUJ010000115.1 GCA_903868205.1 uncultured bacterium
GCGAGGTGCTTCGCACCTCGCCCCTTTCTTTTATATTTAAACTATTTCTTTTCTTCTGCAGCTTCCTCGTCTGCGGTACCATTAGCCTCCTTACCTTTCTTAGCAACTTCAATTGCTGATAGATCTACTGGTGCAGCTTCTACAACCTCTTCTTTTGGTTCATAGACTGAAGCAACAACTTCTTCTGGACCCGACTTAATTTCAACTCCAGCCGGAGCTTTGATATCTTTTACTTCGATAACGTCATCAAATTTAACAAGCGATGATAGATCGACTTCGATATTGTGTGGTAAATCTTTTGGCAAAGCTTCGATTTCAATTTCGTGCATAACCTTTACAAGGACAGCACCCAAATCTTTTACAGCAGGAGAAACACCGATAAATTCAACAGGAACCTTGATTTCAAGTTTCTTACCTTTTTCAATTGCATAAAAATCTGCATGTCTTGGTTTATCTGTAACTGGATCATAATCAACATCATGTATCAAAACATCAACATCAATACCTTCACCAACCAAATGAATAATTGTAGATTCTCCAGCATCTCTTAGTGTTTTTTCAAAAACAGCATAAGAAAGCTCAATAGGGGTTGATTCCTCTTTTTTTCCATAGAAAACAGCTGGCATTTTGCCCGCTTCTCTTATTGAAGACAAGCTTGCCTTCATATCTCTCTTCTCAACGTTTAATGTTAACATAGTAGGAGTATTATACACGAAAAAACCTCTTTAGCAAGAGGCTTTTTAAACTAGCCACAATCAATTTAGTATTCATTATCATAAAAACTGGAATCTAGATTATGTATAATAAGAAAGTCCGAGGACTCACCTTTTCCCGTCGAAGACTCCTCCTCAAGGAGAGACCTCCGACTTTTTCTGCTCTGCCAGTAAGCGAGCGAGGGTCTTCCGTTTTGGAAACTCTCGGAGCACGACGGTGCGAGAGTGAGCGAATTTTTCAACAGAAAAATTACGCGTGTTCCAAAACTGAATACCCGAGCGAGCCTCTAAAGGAAATTAAAGATCTTCATTTTCTCCTCCACCACCTTCTCTACCGCCTCTATACATTTATCCATATATTTATAAGGAGAAACTTCTTCTGGTTTATTAGATAAAGATTCTTCTAATGCTTTTCTAAAAGCAACTCTGATCTCAGTATTTACATGCACCACAGACATTCCAGCTTTTATCGCTGCCTGTATATCCTCTGCAGAATTTCCAGAAGCTCCATGAAGAACTAAAGGAATACTTACAGCGTCATTTATTTTTTTTACAACCCAGATGTTTAAAGCCGGATCAATTCCACCCTTTAGCATTCCATGTATATTTCCTACTGCTGGAGCCAACATATCTATACCGGTAGCTTCAACAAATTTTACAGCCTCTTCTGGTTTAGTAAGAAATTCTTCGGTAATTTTTACTCCTTCCGGGATCTTATCTAAAACCTTTGACGAAGCTCCTATAAACCCTAGTTCAGCTTCTACTATAATTTCTGGATTTACACTTCTTGCATATTCCACACATTCTTTTGTAAGTCTTAAGTTTTCTTCATATGAAAGGTCTGTCCCATCAAAGATTACCGCATCATAACCAGCATCTATTACTTCTTTTACTCCTTCAACTGTTTTGGTGTGGTCTGCATTTAAAAATATAGGATAATTATATTCATCTCTTAGACTTTTTACTAAAGCCACAGCTTGTTTAGTACCAATAAATTTTCTCTCTCCTTCTGCAGTACCAATAATTACTGGCAAACCTAACTTTTTTACTACATTAAAAATACCCCTTAATGTTTCTAAATTTGAAATATTGAAATGCCCAATAGCTATTCCCTTTTCTTCTGCTTCTTGTATATATTGTCTCAGTGTTTTCATTTTTATATTTTTTTAAATTCTTCTATCGTTTCTTTTATATTCTCACTTTCAAAAACAGCCGAGCCGGATATAAGCCTTCTGGCACCAGCATCTACTATTTCCTCTGCATTATCCAAATTCACCCCTCCATCTACACTTATAATTACATCCGGATATGCAGCCCTTAAATCACGAATTCTACCAATTACTCTTTCATCAAAAAATTGTCCCTGGTATCCAATTTCTCTAATACCCATAAACTGTATGAAATCTACAAGAGATCTGCCATTTGCATTTGGATCCAAAAATTCAAAAACTTTTTCTAGCTGAGTATCTACATTTATCGCTAAACCAATTTCAACATTTAAAGGAGAATCACCAAACCAACCAAATCTATTTCTTAATTCTAAAATCAAATCTTTAATATTGGGTGCAGATTCCAAATGCAAAACAATTCTACTTGCTCCAGCTCTTATCCAATCCTCTACTACGTGTTCGGGATGAGAAACCATCATATCGACTTCAAAGTTCAAAGACTGCCAAAAAGGAAAACCCTCTTCCTCTTCTGTAATTTTTCTAAAATCACCATCTACGTCGTTTACATATGGCCAGCATTTTGAATGTACAAATTTACCATCGCAAATATCTATTTGTACTGTTTGGACAAGTCCGTTTACAAAAGACATCTTCTCTTTGATCTCTTCAAAATCCTGAGGTATTACTGCTGGGATTATTTCAATCATTTACCCTAAAAAATTTTTACTAATAAAAAAGTTGGACAAAACTTTCTTTATATAATTCTTACCATATCTAGTTTTCATATATTGTTCACGATTATAGGCGTCATGACTATCTATATAAGCTTCATAATATACTAACACAAACGGAGCTCTTTTAGCAGTTGAGGCAACTTTTTTCGCATTATGCAATTCAATTCGTGATTTTAGATTACTTGTGCAACCTACATATAAATCACCATCTTTCTTGCTTTGTAGCACGTAAACGTATTGCATAATGCATTAGTAAAAACTTTACAGGGTGAATTGGTTATTGTGTTTAATAAGTTTAGAAATCATTTCTATTTTTTTGATTCTTCTGACATGTCTCTCCCCATTAGAAAAATCAGTTGTGAGCCATGCCTTTACAGCCCTTTTTGCATCTCTTAAGTTCATCATCCTCGCACCAAGAGAAAGAACATTGGAATCATTATGAAGTCTGCCAAGCTTAATAGTAAGTAGAGCATCTTTAAATATCCCACCTCTTCCGTAATACACTATTGCACGAACATTTGGAAATTTATTTGCTACTATCGCTTCTCCTTGCCCCGATCCACCAAGAACAATTCCTAAAATATTCTTAGGGTTTAGAGAAACGGCTTTTGCTACAGGGTGTATAAAATCAGGATAATCATCCATATCATCATATCTATATGCGCCACAATCAATAACCTCGTAACCAAGATCTTTTATAAAAGGAATAAGTTTTGTTTTCATAACAAAACCAGCATGGTCTGTGCCAATATATATTTGCGGTTTATGAGTTCTATAACCTACTTTTTTCATTTTACCCTAAAAAATTTTTGCCAATAAAAATTGTTTGTTTCGACTTCCTAACTACCAATATTATATCACATTAATTAATACAAGTTTTAGTAAATTAAATACCAATTTTTAACAAACATTGGCAAAAACTTTAATGGGTGAATAGCACTAACCAATCACAGACAAAAGTATTTTTTTGATTACTTGAGGGTTTGCAGAACCTTTTGTTACTTTCATAGCTTGCCCAACTAAGTATTGAAGAGATGCTTCCTTACCTGCCTTGAAATCAGCAACGACTGTTGGATTTTCTGCGATAAGTTTTTCAGCCAAAACCTTTAGGGCACCCTCGTCATTTTGTTGTATCAATCCTTCTTTATTTGCTATCTCTTCTGGATCTCCTCCACTTACTACAATTCTAGCGAGCAAATCTTTTGCGCCCCTGGAAGAAATCTTCCCTTCAGAAACCATATTAATTATTTTTGCAAAATCCTTATCATTTGGGAAAGAAAGTTTTGAGTCTTTAGATAGAATACCAACAAGATCAGAAGAAATGTAGTTTGAAGCAAGTTGAACAAGTTCTTTATTTCCAGAAAAATCAGATATGACCTTTTCAAAAAAATCTCCGAGTATTTTATCATTCACATAGGAATCAGCATCCTGTTCTTTTATATTAAAAACTTTCAAATACCTACTTCTTCTCTCCCAAGGAAGCTCCGGTAATTCTTCTTTTATTTTCTTCAAATCAAAAACTTCAGAAATCATCATCTTTGGTAAATCAGGATCTGGGAAATATCTATAATCATGAGAATCTTCTTTTATCCTCTGAGAATATGTTTTCTGTTTTGCTTCGTCCCAGCCACGAGTTTCCTGCACAATCTTTTCTCCATTCTCTAAAGCTTCAATATGTCTTTCTGTCTCATAAGCAATAGCTTTTTCTACAGTCTTAAAAGAGTTTAGGTTTTTGACCTCTACCTTTGTACCGAGTTTACCTTCACAATCACTTACAGAAATATTTGCTTCAACTCTCATTTCACCCTTTTCCATATTTGCATCTCCAACACCGAGGTATTGTAAAAGCAATTGTAATTCTTTTGCAAAATCAGAAGCTTCTTTTCCAGAATGTATTACTGGCTCAGTGACAAGCTCCATAAGAGGAACACTTGAACGATTGAAATCTACAAGAGAAAAATCTCCTTGGTCATGACTAGACTTAGCAGTGTCTTCTTCTAAGTGAATTCTGGTAAGTCTTACACCGTGTAAATATCCTCCAGAAACTATTGGGTATTTGTACTGACTAATCTGATATCCTTTTGGAATATCTGGATAGAAATAATTTTTTCTGTCCCATTCTGTAAAATCTGCAATATCAGATTCACAAGCAAGACCTACTTTTATTACATCCTCTATCGCCTCTTTGTTTAACACAGGCAAAGTACCAGGGTGTCCCATGCACACCGGGCACACATTTACATTTGGTCTTTTCTCTTCAGTATCATTCTTACACTGACAAAACATTTTTGTCTTTGTTTTTAATTCAGCGTGAATTTCAAGCCCAACTGTTGTTTTGTATTTACTACAAGTGTCACTCATAAAATTACTTTTCCTTTCTTAATATTTTAATAAGTTTATCTTTTAATTCTTTAATGGAATCATTATCATAGACCGTCACAGTCAAAATATTTTTATTATATTTTTCAAGTTTCTTTTTTGCTTCTGTAACTTTCTCTTTATCTACCAAATCTGTTTTGGTTAAAATAACAACTTCATCTTTTTCAGCAAGTTCTGTACTATAATCCTCAAGCTCCTTTCTTATAATTTTATAATTCTTAACAACAGCCTCATCTTCCAAAGAAATACAATGGAACAAAACTCTTGTTCTTTTAATATGTCTCAAGAATTTATCTCCCAATCCCTTACCCTCTGAAGCACCTTCAATAAGACCAGGAATATCGGCTAAGATATAACCATGCATTGCACCAAGAGCTGGTTCTAAAGTAGTAAATTGATATGCGCCAACCTTAGAAGTTGCATTTGTAAGTTCGTTTAAAATACTTGATTTGCCAGCATTAGGAAGACCAATGAGACCAGCATGTGCAACAAGTTCAACTTCAATATAAAAATCTGCTTCTTCTCCCCTCTTCCCATCTGTTTGTTGTTCTGGAATTTGATTTGTAGCCCCTTTGAAATATTCATTTCCGAGTCCACCCTTACCACCGTTTAAAATTTTAATTTCTTCTCCAACTTCTAATAGACTAAATTTTTCTCTTGTTTCTGAATTTGTAAGAATAGTACCAATAGGCAAATCTATATATAAATCCTCTCCATTTTTACCATGACAACTGTCTTTCATTCCATCTTGTCCATTCTGAGCAGCAAATTCTTTAGTATTTTTATATCTTGCAAGTATACCAATATCACTAACAGCACGTACGTATACGCTACCGCCTCTACCACCATTACCACCGGAAGGACCAGCGAATTCAAGACTCTTTACATGAAGCCAACGAACAACGCCATCTCCACCCTTTCCAGCTTTAATATGTATATTTAATTCATCTACAAATGCCATATAAAAATGATTCTAACATAAAATGAGTTTTTTTGCTTATAAAAAGAAAACACTTAGCCGAAGCTAAGCGTTTTTATACAATGCCTTTTATTTAGGCCTTGATGTTAAGAAGCACCTCCGGTACCTCTTCATAACTCGGTTTGTGTCCAGCACGAATCTTTTCCAGAAACGCCCGAACGCCGTGGAAACGTCTTTGCTGATCATTGAGAACTCTGGTAGTTCTTACACAGACCAGGCTTGTTTTCATCGGTTTTGAAGGGTCGTCGAGACGTATACCTTTGTAATACTGCGCATTGAACTCGCCGGCAGATATTTCTTCGTCCACCAAAATCAAAAAAAGAGCTCTTTTGTTTTCGGCTAGAGGAGTACAACTCCCCTTGCTGTCAACCTCGAATCTGGAAAAAACAATATCCAACCGGCCGGCGAGTTCTTTCTGGCTCATGTCCATTAAACCACGTACGGCATTTTCTTTATTACCTTCCCCAATAAACACAACTTTCATACTATGTGACCTTTCCTAACGTTTACCTACCCACATTGGCATCGTCACCTTAACGACAACCAAATCAAAAAGAACAAGCCGTAAATATACCACTTAATACTTTTGTGTCAACTGTTTATAAACTAAGCTTCAACAGCTAGTTTTGCAAGCTTAATAGCACCCTCTTTTGTGTCTGCTCCAGCAAAGATACCGCCATTTCTACAAAATGTTACATCGCTAATGCCAGTAATTTTCACAAGGTCTTCTCTGCTCTTTCCCCACCAACTTTCTGGAAAATTTTTTCTTGCCTCAAAAGAATTCTCAAATTTTCTTATTGTAGTAACTCTCCATCTCAAACCATCCTTTTCTTTATAAACAGAAAAAAGTGGCTCTTGATAATTTAAGAGCAAACTTTTTGGTAAATGTTTATTAAATATAACAATCCTCTTATCTTCTGAAGATTTATAAATTTCTTCAACCAAACTTTCTGCCTCAATTTTATCTTGCAAACTTTTAATTTCCCTAGAAATAATTTTATTTGCAAAATCAACAGCCTCCAAAAACACTTTATTTATATCAATATATTCCTCTTTCCATGTTGTATGCATAGAATATATAACATCGGTAATAGTAAAAGGATGTAATCCGTCCATAATGGGATTATATAAATTTACACCACAATCATCTGCATCTATTACCTCTACCAGTTTCTTATCCAAAATATCTGCTATTCTCTTTGAGCCACAAACTTTTTCACCATATTCTTTCCACAAAATCCCAAACGTAGAATATGAAATCCCACTCTCTCTTTTACCAGCACCACCCTCTTGGTGATGATCAAATCTGTTTTGGGTTTGATTATGTTGGAAACCAATATCTACAGCAAAATCTGCTTTAGAAATTATCTTTTCATCCCTTGTTCTTACAACCTTAATATTCCCACTATATAAAATAGACAAAAGGGCCACAGCAAAAACATCATCTGGATGGAAAGCTCCGTTGTGAGTAGCGACAACAATTTTCTTCTTAAAAAACATTATTTTTTGAGTAGGGTCTTAATCTCTTCTATGTCTTTAGAAATTTCAGAAACTTTTTTGTTTAACAAAACAATTTGCTGTTCCTCTTCTCTTATTTCTTCTTCTGTCTTTTCATCAACCTTCTTTTCGTGTTTAAGACCAGAAAGAATAATTCTGTCTCCAATCATAGTAGAAACAAAAAGTCCCGTTAAGAGAAGAAGTAATACTGTCCAGATAATAGTATTCGGTTCATAAAAGAAATAGTACATAAATTTACCAAATTTACTTCCATCATAAATATACATCTCAGCTCCCTTCTCCATCAGAATATCTGCTGTATGCCACACACCACGCCAAAAAAGCACAACTAGAGAACCGCCAATTAAAGCGTAAAAAATAGACCTGTGACTAAGCCTTACCCTTACCTTATCCTCCAACTTATCAAAAAATCTTAATATCTTTTTCATTACAAAATCATTTAATCTTTAATAATACTAATATTATACAGTTTTTAAATTTTTTCACCATTAAAAAACGAGGTTTTATGAACCTCGTTTTTATAAATTACTGATTATCTATCTTAATCGTAGGTTTCTTTATTGTTAAAAAAACCAGGAACAAAACAACAAAAGCAGCAAATCCGAAGCCAAACCAAGGAAGCCAAGGAAGTCTTTCCGTAATCCTACCTTCTTGCTTATCACACTTATCTCCTATCCCATCTGCATCAGTATCTATTTGGTCACGATTAGGGACATTTTGACAATTATCTTTGTAATTGATAACGCCATCTTTATCAAAGTCATCACAAGCATCTCCACGACTATTTTGATCAATATCAGCCTGGTCTGGGTTTGAAATGCCCACACAATTATCTTTTATATCTGGAACATTATCATTATCAATATCTGATAACTTAAAAAGAGGGTTTTCTTTAATTAAAATATTAGATAATTTTAAAACACCAAAGTCATTACTTAAATTTGCTCCTTCTTCATAAGAAACATTAACGGACCTGTCAGCTGCAAGATAAGCTTGATATGAGTGAGTATTTTCAGCTAAGAACCTAACTCCGTATGAAGTATTTTGTCGAATATTGTTTTGTTCAAAAGAAACTTCGCAAATCCTTAACGGCTGTATATAAAACATTTCTACAATCCAAGTTTTACTTGAAATTTTTGGAAAAGAAATAGTATGACTAACATTATTTGTTAGTGCTAAAACTACTTTTTCTATATTTCCATCCATTGCTCTTATACTTATAGAGACTGGTAATGTAACAAAATTGTCTACCGATAGATATAAAGCATTTGAAGATATCTCCTTGCTATAGTTAAAAATTAATTTAACTTTATTAACACTAGAATCAATAGGTAAATCAAAATCCTTACAAGATGAGTAGGAATTATCATTTACAGTATTTAATACAGAACCATTTGAAGACACGGAGTAAGAAGTAAGATTATTTGTTTGATACGAATTTAAATATGATGGAATAAATTTTTCATCTCCCACATCATAAATAATCACATCTTTTCTTTGGCTTGAACTTATATCTACTGGTACTTCCACAGTTGTCGGAACCTTAATAGCCGCCATAGAAATATCACCGACAAGCTTATAGGCAGAAACAACGGAAGCATAATCGTTATTCTTTTGATTCTTATTCCATACGGGAGCATCATCAATCAATGCAAAAGTTTTTTCGGCAACAAAAGAAAAACTAAATAAAATTAATAAACAAAAAATAGCTAGATAATTTGTTTTTTTCATATTTAATTAATTATTTTCTTTTTATTAATAAATGCTGAACTAATAAGAATAATACCTATTACAAAAGCTGTTACTACCTTAGTACCTGTTGTTAAAGACATATAATCCAGCAGAAGGAATCTTCCTACTACAATTGTAGCAACTATCATACCGTAAATCTTTGCCACTTTTGAATCTCTGAATTTACCGTAGATAAATGACCCCAAACCAACGACAGTATAAAAGACTAAAGAAAATAGCGTCGCTGAACCATAGGCGTTTGAAACTGATCGGTAAGAATTAGTTGACCCAGCATGAGAAACTAACCAAACTAAACAGAAGATAAACAAAGATCCTGCAATGGCAAATCCTGCGATTAGCGGATTCTTCTCTTCTGTTTTCTTAGAACAAATACTATTTAGAAAAGCTAAGATAAATAATCCCATTGAAACAAAAAATATTACAGTGAAACCGTCTGGATAAAAACCGTCTCTCCAAGAATAAGAATCAAAATAACCCAAAGCCATAACAGCTGGTACAGCCATCAAGAAAGAAAATCTTTTTACTAATGTGAGCTCTCTAGAAATTAAATAGATAGCGACAGGAATAAGTGTAGCCTCAATTATAAGAGCGATAATTAACCCTGGTCCTGAAAGCTCTACCGCTGTTGCAGCACCAAGATATGCAATACTTATTGAAGAGTAAATAAAGAAATTTTCCTTTTTTCCCGTCAAACTAAAGACAAAATATGAACCTACAGAATATATAATCATCCAAAGAGCTATAATCAAACTAGAATAATCTTTATCTGCAATCATTATTATACTCAACAGAAGATACAATGAACTAAATATGGAAGTTGCTATATCGTATTTTGTACTTTCTTGATCTGCATCTTTTCTTAAAACAGACAAAATACTTACGACAAACAGCAACAAAGAAAAACCATAAATGAACATGAGCACTGTGCCGCTCTCTACTCTTTGTGGAGAGAACAATACATAAGAAAAACTATACAAAGCATAAATAACAAAAGAAATAAGATTCAACACTCTCCACTTAGTCAAAGAAACTACCCATACCGTACCAGCTAAAGTAATAGCGATATAACTAAACAAAGTTATTGTCTCACTAACACTTGTAAGTAATGGAATTATTCCAGACATTATCAAAGAAACTACAGCTAGAGATTTCACTTCAAATTTCAAACTAGCCAAAACAACAAATATTGTTGTTATAAACATAAGAAACAAAGCTGCTGTCGGTGAGAAAAATTTATAAACAGTTTCAGCTGCAAAAATAGTCATGATCACCACAGCAGATCCAAGCCATAAGAACACTGCACCCTGTTTAATGTATTTCTGCATTCTCCACCAACCAAAAACCATAACCAAAGCACCTACTATCACTCCGAGAGCAATCCTTCCCATAGGTCCAATCCAATTGTTAGAAAAAGCGTAATAAATAAACCAAGAGAAACCAATAAAAATCATAAATGCACCTAGCTTCAAAAGCCAATCTTCTTTCAGCCAATTTATAAAAGACAATACTGGGTCATTTGCTGATATTGATTCTTCGATTTTTTTAGGTGATATGGAGGTATTTTGAGAAGTTTGAACCTCTTCTTTCCAAACAGGTATACCTGTCACAGGATTTACTGGAATTACGTTCTCGGATAAAGTCGGTTTGGCAATATTTTTTATTTCTTTTTCTAATTTAGAAACTCTAATATTAAGCCCGCCAATTTTACTAAATAAAACAAATAGTAAAATAAACGGAAGTAACCCCAATAAAATATACACCATATTAAATATATTAATTAATAAA
>CAIPUJ010000116.1 GCA_903868205.1 uncultured bacterium
CCATATCTCCTTTTTCATGATACTCCTTAAAACGATCAAATTCCCCCATTAATCTTTTAATTCTAGGCAAGGTCATGTATTCCTCTGTATTTAAATCAAATGCACTACCATATATATTTATATCTGGAAATTGTTTAGAAAAAGTGGCTTTAGATCTTCTAAGTAACGCTGGTACAGCACAAATAATCAAAGATTTTGGATCTAATCCTTCCTCTCTTGATTTATCTATTCCTAAAGTAATATTTTCTAAAGAATTAGTTGCTTCTTTTTCTAAAATCAAAGACTCATCTGTAACGCCTTTTGATTTAAGGATACTCGCATAAAAATCAGCCTCAGTTTCAAAACCATGAGGTATTTTTGTTCTTCCTTTTCCAGAGATTATTATCTCTTTTGATTTACCGAGATTCCAAAGATGTGCTGCATGTTCAGCTATTCTTGGGTCTATGTGTCCAAAAATAAAAATTCCATCAGTATTAGGTAAATCTTTTTCTGGAACAGAATCTACCAAAAAAGAAAGAACTTTCTCAAGAGAAGTTCTGATTAATTCGATGTCTTTTTCATGGGACTGAGGTAATTCAAAAGTGTTCATTTATGTACCTGCTTACTCCTTACTTATAATCTTCCCCAAAGCCAATTCTAATGGAAGCTCTGGAATATAGGCTTTTGCTACCATGTCGTAATAAGATAAGAGGATTAGCAAAGTTTCTGAATTAATTTTTGATGGTTTTTTGTCGGCAAGACCCTTCAAGAATTTGAAGTCCGTATCTGTCATTTCTTCTTGCAACTTCCCTTCTGAGCTCTTCAAATTTCTCAAGAGTAAAACCCAACGCATCTTATGTAGCACGAGTTTAAAATACAAAAGCATATCAATATTTGAATCAGAGGCTTTTGTAACAGCATTCATTCCTAATTCTAAATTGTTTTCATCTATTGCTCTTATAAAATCATTCACAAGTTCACCTTTTGGTGCACCTGTAACCATCTCGACTTCTTCCACAGAAATCTTTTTATCTTTTGATGATCCGATTATTTTCTGCAAAATACTTTGAGTATCTCTAAAAGATCCATCTCCAAGAAGTGCAACTAAATCTGCAGATACTGGATCAAGTGTAAAGCCCTCTTTCTTCGCAATATTAATAGCAACATCCCTAAGCACTTTGTGTGTAGGTTTCTTAAACAAAAAACACTGGCATCTTGAAACTATAGTCTCAGGTATTTTATTTACTTCTGTAGTAGCTAATATAAAAACAACGTGCTTAGGTGGTTCCTCAAGAGTTTTTAGAAGTGCATTCCAAGCAGACTTAGAAAGCATGTGGGCTTCGTCTAGTATATAAACTTTGTATTTTGATTCAAAAGGAAGAGTACTTACAGACTCATTGAGTGCACGAATATCATCTACACCAGTATTTGAAGCGGCATCTATTTCTGTAATATCATTTGCGCTTGTACCGATTTCTTTTGCAAAGATTCTAGCAATACTTGTCTTACCAGTACCACGAGAACCAGAAAAAATATATGCATGAAAAATGTTTTCAAGATCAATAGAAGATTCCAAAACTTTCACGATATGATCTTGCCCGAGGACTTCCTTAAAAGCCTGCGGTCTGTATTTACGATAATATGCTGTTTCTTGCATAGAGAGATTATAGCATTCCATTAAATATTATGTAAATTGGAAATTGTTATGTAAATCAAGTGACCCATGGGTCACTTTGTAATTAGTTTTGGGGAAATAAAAACCCCTCAGGCGCCCGGAGCGTCTGAGGGGTAAATCACCTTTGTGTGACATTGGTGATTTGCGTCTTATGAATTTAAGAACTTTTTTTATAAGAGGTGAATTTGGTAGAGTACTGGCCCCAACGTTTCCTGAGATTACTCTCAAGCTCTAATTAGGGTGCAAGGCTCGTACCTCCTTTCTTTTTTACCGAGTTTCTTGGCCGTCACGGTCGGTATGTACCTTGTCGGGGTTTTGGTGACCGTAAAGCGCAGGCCGGCGTCAGGCGCCGAATGCAGCAGTGATGGTTTCAATTAAACTATATTTGCAGCGAGTCGTCGGGGGGCTGTGCATGGTGAAGGTTCTCCTTCTTGTTTGACTTACCTTTATTTTACATCCGCAGAAAAGTACATCTCTTCTGCTTTGTCGGTGATACCGGCGCGCAATAATGCTAACGTTTCGATAGCCTGTGACCGCGAGAAAAACTCCGCGGAACAAGCATCATAAACTAATCGTGCGCCGGCATCACCTAAAATTCAAAGAACAAAAAAACGAGCAGTGATTACCAAGATGGGTTGCAGTTTTTCATTTTTCCCACATACGCCAGATAACAAATCGGGGCACGACGGCCGGCATCAGTTCCCTGACAAAATCTCACTCAGTCAACTGTCTACAGATTAATAGCAGACAATTAACAGGATCGCTTCGTCGGGAAAAGAACCAGGCTTGCATAGGGACAGCAACTCATTGGTAATCACTCTCTACATAAAAAGTTATCACACTATTACTAGTTTGTCAACTATAATTACACTTTCTTTTTTATACTCCTAAAATAGCTATATTTATAGGCTTTTTATAGAGTAGCTAAATAATCTTTGATTATCTTCTCTACTTCCTTTTCTGTATTACATTGCATAAGTTCATTTCTTAATTCTTTTGCACCATCAAATCCATTTACATATGCTTTGAAATGTTTTTTCATTACAGCAAAATTCTTTTGATTCTTTAAAAGTTTATTAAAAAGCTTAGTGTGCTCTACAAGCACTTTTAGTTTTTTAGAAATTGAAACCGAGGAGGAACCTTTTTGAAGATCCAAGGTTCCACCTCCGTTTTCTAATCTAGAATCAAACAACCAAGGATTTCCAAAAATCCCCCTCCCTATCATCACTCCCTCAAATTTAGTGTTCTTTATTTTTTCTCTTCCATCTTTCGGGGATTTAATATCACCATTTGCAATGAGAACAACTTCTTTATCTATAATTCTCACAAATTCGGAAATCTCTTTTGCAAGTTCCCAATGTGCATCTACCTTAGACATTTCTTTTCTAGTACGCAAGTGTATCGTAAGAGCCACAGGCTTTTCTGCTAAAACTTCTGTAAGCCAATTTTGATAATCTATTTTATTATATCCAATTCTTGTTTTCACAGAGATTGGAAGATTCGGTGCACCTCTTTTTGCAGCCTTTATTACTTCCCTAGCAATTTTAGGATTCTTCATCATTGCAGAACCAGCTCCCTGTTTCTCCACCTTCCTGTCAGGACAACCCATGTTTAAATCTATCCCATCAAAACCAAGTTCTGAAATTATTCTGCAAGTAGTTTCAATATTTTCTGGTTTAGAACCAAAAATCTGAGCAACTATTGGTTTTTCTTTTTTAGAAAATTCTAAATCCTTGAGAAGTGGTTTTCTACCCTTGAGAGATGCGATACCGTCTGCAGCGACAAATTCAGTCCAAAATACATCTGGGCCACCGCCTGTTTTTCCCTGGCCGGGCAGGCCGTGTCTGCTATATTTAGCAATTATTTGTCTAAAGGCAATATCAGTAACATCTGCCATTGGTGCAAGACAAGTAAATCCTTTTTTTTTTCTTATTTTCTCCCAAAAATTCTTTTTCATTTCCAAAAGATTAACATTAAAATGTTAGTTTGACAATTTAAAGTCCAGTGTTAGAATCAAAAATAGATACATGTAATTTTGTAACAAAAAGAAATAGGGAGAAAAAATGAATACTAAGAAAATTGGAGTTGGTTGTATTGTTAAAGTAATAGCTCCAGACCTACGCTTTACTGACAAACGTGGTTTCGTCCTTGAGATTGTTGATGATGGAAACGAAGACGGACCAGTTGGAGTAAGATTCCCATACTGGTATGACCTTTTTGACTACGGTACAGATAAGGATGTGGCTGTGCGTTTCAATGGGTCAGATCTTGAGATCGTGGAGTGCTTCGACACAATGCCTAGAGAAAAATTCCTAAAAGAATTATTCGGCCGCATGGGTGTTAACGTGTATTACGAACGAAAGATTCCTCTCATACCTGGTCAAACAAAATGTGGAGCCAAAGATTGTAAAAAAATGGCCTACTTCGAAATCTGGATCAACTGCTGGGGAACAGCTACCTCATACCACGTATGTGGTAAACATGCAGATTGCCATGGCCACTGTATGGATACTCCTCCAGAGTATCTCTGTGAGAAAAAAGAAGACTAAAATATGAGCCGCGCAATAAAACTGCGCGGCTTTTTCTTAGTTTGACAATTTAAGATTAAATGATAAAGTCATTTTAGATACAAAACTGCACACTTTAGATTCACAACAAAAAGGAGACTGGTTATGTTTAAGAAAATTGGTTTAGCTTCCATAATACTAATTTGTATTTTGGTGGTGGTCTATGGATACATAAACGAAATCAAACCGTTTATGATCGGGTTTACGGCTTTTGCTTGCCTAACTATATGCCTATGGCATGAGTATGAATCTCGAAAGAAATTTCTGATCGAAAACGACAGAAGAAAACCGAGCCCTATATCATCACTCGAGGAACGCCCTTACAGAGTATTCTGGTGGAGAAATATTGACAGCTCTTACGGAGCAGTACTTATCCCACTTATCGTAAAAGGAGAAGATCTGAATCCAAACAGATATTATCCAATAATCATAAAACTGGGTGATCAAAGACCTCATTCCAAGTATGTAACACCGGCGTTTTCAGATAATGGAAAAGAAATCCTATATTTTGATGAATATCCTGAAGGAAAAGTTACAAAAACACAATTCGGGGAACAAATTGAACCTGAATGTACAGTGCGGGATGAATTTGGTGGTTAGCCTCAACTGGCCTCGCGCATGCGCGAGGCCTTTTTCTTTTTTGACCGAATAACAAAAAAATGTTATTTTATAAATATGGCAACAAAGATATTACAAAAGGATAATCCAATATTAAGACAAATTTCTAAACCAATTTTGGAAAAAGAAATCAAAAGTCTTAAAATGAAAAAGATTATTTCTGATATGAAAAAAGCTTTGAAATCCCAAGATGATGGGATCGCTATTTCTGCTATACAAATCGGTGAACCAGTAAGGATGTTTTTAATCTCAAAAAAGATTTTTGAGATACTAGGAGAAAATCAGGAAGAATCATATGAAGAAGAAAAATTCAAAGACCTTATTTTTATAAATCCTAAAATCAAAAAGTTTTCAAAAGAAAAACAACTTCTAGAAGAAGGCTGTCTTTCTGTAAGATATCTATATGGGAAGGTCTCGAGATGTAAAAAAGTTCAAATAGAAGCAACTGATGAAAATGGAAATAAATTTTCTAGAGGTTTTTCTGGTCTACTAGCTCAAATCATTCAACACGAGAATGACCACCTAGATGGAATTCTTTTTATAGACAAAGCTATTGATATGGAAGAGATTAAGCCAGAAGATTTAACCCACTAAAGTTTTTGCCAATGTTTGTTAAAAATTAAAATAATAATGATCAGATTTATAATAATAAATGTAAGTAACATATTTGCTTGTACCAAGTCGAAACAAACAATTTTTATTGGCAAAAATTTTCTAGGGTAAATGTTTAATTCAAAAATTAAAATCGCATTTTGGGGAAGTTCTGATTTTTCTGTTATCGCAGTAGAAGAATTAAAAAGGCTTGGTATTATACCTGAGCTTATTATTACAACTCCAGACAAACCACAAGGAAGAAAGATGGTTCTAACCCCTACCCCAGTCAAAACTTGGGCTATGGAAAATAGTATAGAATGTCTTACACCACACAAACTAAAGGATCCAGAATTTTTAGAAAAAATAAAAGAATACAATCTAATGATTGTGGCTTCATATGGAAAGATAATCCCTCAAGAAGTTATAGATATTCCAGAATATAAAATATTAAATATTCACCCATCTTTATTACCAAAATACAGAGGCGCTTCCCCACTTCAATCTCAAATACTGAATGATGAATTTGAAGTCGGAGTATCTATAATGCAAGTAGATATTAAAATGGATCATGGCCCTATAATATCCCAGAGAAAAGTTGTCATTAAAAACTGGCCAGTTGGTTTTGTTGAGCTACAAAATACTTTAGCAAAAGAAGGTTCAAAAATAATTTCTGAAATATTACCAGATTGGATAAAAGGAAATATAGAAGCAAAGGAACAAAATCATCCAGAAGCAACTTTTACAAAAAAAGTAGAAAAAACTGATGGTTTTATAGATATTGTGAATGGGGACCAATTCAAAAATTATTTAAAAATTCTTGCATATGAAGAATGGCCTAGAGCATATTTTGAAATAGAAAAAAAAGGTATAAAAACTAGAGTAATAATAAAAAGCGCCACCTGGAAAGATGGAGCTCTTGAAATACTGAGAGTAATTCCTGAAGGTAAAAAAGAAATGGATTATAAATCCTTTTTGCTAGGACTATAAATCTTATCTACTAGAAAAACTTGGAGTTATTGCACGATAGCTGTTTATTGATTTTTGCATTCCATACGCTACATAAGAAACATATGCAACAAATAA
>CAIPUJ010000117.1 GCA_903868205.1 uncultured bacterium
AGAAATGAAAGCTTCAAAGACAGTAGACGAAGCTATGGCAGACCTTAATCTCTAATATATTTTAAGATTTTAAAAACAAAACCACCCGGAAGGGTGGTTTTGTTTTTGTTTACAATATACAGTCTTTTGTGTTATTGTATCTTTTAATGAATTTTCACATAATTACATTGTTTCCAGAATCTTTCAGCTCATATTTGAATGAGTCTATTTTGGCGCGTGCTATAAATAATAAAGTTTTAAAAGTAAACTTTTATAATCCTAGGGATTTTGTAAAAATTACAAAGGTACAGAAAATGAAAGACAAACCATATAAAAGAGTGGATGATATTCCATATGGTGGTGGTCCAGGAATGGTGATGCAAGCCGAACCAATAGCAAAAGCCATTGAGAAAGCTGTTGTGAAAATAAAGAAAAATACTAAATCAAAAATTAAGATAATTTTCCTATGTCCAAATGGTAAACAATTTGATACTGATTATGCAAAAACCGCTGCAAAAAAGTTTACTGATGTAATCATAATTTCTGGTAGATATGAAGGAATAGACGAGAGAGTAAATAAAATATTTAAGACAGAGAAAATTACAGTTGGTCCATTTGTGCTCACTGGCGGGGAATTACCAGCTATGATTATTATGGACTGTATTTCAAGACAGCTAGATGGAGTACTTGGTAATAAGGCATCTCTTGAAGAAGAAAGGATTTCTAGTTCTGAAGTTTATACAAGGCCAGAAGTTTTAGAATTTAAAGGTAAGAAATATAAAGTTCCTCCAGTATTACTATCTGGAAATCATAAAAAGATTGATGAATGGAGAATGGGTTTAAAATAAATTTATACCAACTCTTTCATTCTATCTATTATTAAGCTTATTTCTCCATTTCTTTCAGAAATTTTTGCTATCATGGCCACACATTTTTCTGGAACAATTATACTTTTATATTGCGCATATGTACGAGGGAATACCACAGCTTCTATTGTATCTGTAAGGTCAGCTATTTTTATAAAAGCCATTGGCTCGTTTTTCTTCGTCATTATTTCTCTGACTTCCTGGATTATTCCACCCACGGCTTTACCATTATCCACTAGTTTTTTCATGGCTTCTGTTTCTTCTTTTATTTTCTTTATTGTAATTTGTTGTTTTTCAAAAATATGTTTGTATTTATCAAGTGGGTGTCCAGAAATATAAAGACCTAGGAGATCTTTTTCCCATGCGAGTTTGGCTGTCTGAGTAGCTGGTTCTGCTGGTTCAAGTTTAAAACTTTCATGTTTTCCACCTTCAAAAATACCAAAAAGAGAATCTTGATCTGAAGACATTTTTCCTACATCTTTGTTATATTTCAAAAGATTTTCAACGTTCGCAAGAAGTTGCCCTCTTTCACCAAATTCATCAAGAGCACCGGTTTTAATAAGAGGCTCAAGAGATCTTTTGTTTAAATTTTTATCAACTATTCTTTCTAAGAAATCTGAAAGAGATTTGAATTTTCCTTTATTTTTTCTTTCAGAAGTAATTGCTTTTGAAATACCTTCACCGAAGTTTTTAATAGAAGTAAGTCCAAAACGAATTTTGTATTGCTCTCCGGGATTTTCTGGTTTAACAACAGAAAATGGACTGAAGCTTTCATTTACTGATGGTGGAAGTACAGGGATTTTCATTTTGTTACATTCCGTGATGAATTCACCAATTTTTTCTACATCTCCTTGGTCGGCGGTCATAACAGCAGACATATAGATTTCTGGGAAGTTAGCTTTCATATATGCTGTTTGATATGCGACTCTTCCATAGCTCGCAGCATGGGAATTGTGAACTACAATGTCGTTGGCAATGAAGTTGTGATGTGGGGGAAGGGTAATATCGTATGTTATTTCTTTACCAGACTTTTTAATAGAAACAATCTCATCCCAATATATGTCAGAATTTGCTATTTGTAAGAGTTCGTCTGATTTCAGGTATTTCCCAATTATTTTTATAACTTCTCTTTGATATCCTATTTTTCTTTTATCAAATGAAAATAGTCTTTTTGATAGGTTTGTTTTTTGGGAAATTTCTGCTACAGAAATATTCTTTTCTTTCATTATCTCTCTTATTTTTTCTAATATTTCAGCTGGTATTATATCTTTTGTTCCTCTAGCGGAGTACAGAGGAGTATTTTTAGTTAGTTCTACTAACTTTTTTATATCTTTCTTTTTATTTCCAATTAAGTATTGTCCTGCTGAAGCAAGGAATTTTCTCAAATTTTCTCTGTGAGATATTACAACTGTATATCCTGGCATTAATTTACCTCTATGTTTAAAAGATTTTGTATGGATTGTAGAAAGAATCTCGAGTCTTAGGAGTAGGTGTTGCATATCTTTTGCAAGTTCTTTAGAACTTGTCGCGTAATATGTTTGTTCGTTTGAAATACTAACACAGCCATCTCCTTGCCACATTTTACCCATGAACACAGAGAGAGTTTCTTTATTCCACCCGTATACACATTCCGGAATCTTTTTTTCTGTAGCTTTTTTATTTTTCAATCCTAATTCTTCAATCCAAGAGTTTAAAGTGTTACCCTTTTTCTGGTCTTCTTGTCCACAGTAAACAGATGCAGCAGATTTACTTCTATCAATAGTATATTTGAAATTCTCAAAAGATTTACAGTTTTTAATGAAATCTTTTATTTCATCTTCTCTGGTAGAATAGAAATAAATTCCATGTGGGTGGCAAAGATTACCTTCAGAAATGAGATATCCTAAGACAGCTGCTTTTTCTTTATCTTCTTTTTTACCTAGAAGCAGGGACAAGTTTCTTGGTACTGCTATTCTTTCTCCTGTTTTTATTTCTCCTATATCTTTCCATCCAGAAAAAGCAAAGAGGGGATGATTTGAAGTTGCTTTTATTGTTCTGCCTGATTTTGTTTTGACTTCAAATACCTCTTTTACACCATTTTCTAAAACTGAAATTACTGGTTTTTTCTCTAACAAAAACTTGCTATCCATCGTCAGAATTTCTGGTTCTAGATTCTTTTCGTATATTTCTTTTGTTGTAAATACCCTTCCGCTTTTTGTATCAGAAATTCTAGTGTCTCCAGTTAGACATTTATTAAACCCATACGCAGCGAAAGGCTCGATGAGTTTCCAAAGAGTCTCTGCTTTTTTTTCTGTAAGTCCACCAGCAACGAAACCTTTTAGTAATTTTTCTTTTTGCTTTTCCATTTCCTCTGGGATTTTTTTACCCATAGCTTTTCTAAGCTTGTCCGCTTCAAGCCAAGAATATCCAGCGAGTTTAATAGCCGTAAGCATAACGTCGTCTTGATAGGTGATAACACCGTATGATTGATCGAGAATATCTTTGAGTCTTGGATCTAGATATTTAATCAAGGCTGGATTATGTTTTCTTTCAATATATTGAGGAATAGACTCAATAGGGCCAGGTCTATAAAGGGCCACCATAGCGTTTATATCGTGTATAGTCGTTGGCTTTAGCTCCTTAAGGTACTTTGTCATTCCTGAGCCATTGAGCTGAAATAGGCCTATTGTCTCGCCTTTAGCGAGCATTTCAAAGGTCTTTTTGTCATCTAGAGGTATCTTTTCAATATCAATATCTATATCCTCAATCTTCTTTACACGATCTACTGCATCAGCAAGAATTGAAAGGTTTTTAATTCCAAGGAAGTCGAACTTTAGAAGTCCAACACCATCTTCTCCGACTCCATGCATATCGTATTGAGTAATAATTTTTCCTTCACCCTTCGGGTCGTATTGAAGTGGAACATAGTTTGAAAGATCGTCTGGGGCGATAACAACACCGGCTGCGTGTACAGAAATGTGTCTAGCACAACCCTCAATTTTTTGTGCCATATCAATAATTGTTTTTGCATCTTCCTCCTCGTTGTACATTTCTTTTAGCTCGGCAACTTCTTTTAATGCACGATCAATTGTCATCGGGAATCCTTGAGCACCCATTGGAATTAATTTTGCAATTTTGTCTGCCAAAGGAAGAGGGAAGCCCATCGCACGAGCGACGTCTCTACATGCGCCACGAGCCATCATAGTTCCAAATGTTCCTATTTGAGCAACATTTTCTTTTCCATATTTTTTTCTAGCATATTCAATAACCTCATCGCGTCTATTATCGGCGAAGTCCATATCGATATCGGGAGCAGAAGGTCTCTCTGGATTTAAAAATCTTTCAAACGGAAGTTTGTAGGCTAGGGGATCTACATTTGTAATTCCTGTGACATAAGTTGTGAGAGATCCTGCAACAGATCCTCTGATGTTTGTGTAGATTCCATTTTCATGCGCAAAACGAAGAAGGTCTGATACTACAAGGAAGTACTGAGGATATCCTTTATCATGAATAACTTTTAATTCGTATTCAAGACGGTCTATAACTTCTTTGGAATGTGGTAGTCCTCTTCTGTCTATTCCTTCGTAAGCGACTCTTTTAAGTTCATCGTCATATGAAAGGCCACTTTCTACTACGAATTTCGGGAATTTCCATTTACCAAGTTCGATTTCAACATTACACATATCTGCAATTTTTTGTGTATTTTCTATAGCTTCTGGTTCGTCTTTGAAATATTCAGCGGCTTGATCTCCCGAAATAAATGAGAAGTTGTCGGCACTTTCCCTTTGTTCTCTATCAGAAAAATCAGAGTGAGAATTTACCTGTACTAGAGTGTCTCTCGCTTTCTTGTCTTCTGGGTGTAAATAATATACATCTTGTCCTGCAACAAGATTTGAATTTGTTTCTTTTGCGAGTTTCTTTATTTTTTCCTTGAGTTCAAGTTGTCCTTCTATTTCTGGATGATGAGTAATTTCTAAAAAGAAATTTTCTGCACCATAATTATTTTTATAGAAATCTACTAAGCCTTTAGCTTTTTCTGTATCTCCATTTTTTAGTGCGTATGAGGTCTCAGCAGAAAAATGAGGCAGTATACAAATAAGTCCATCTTTATATTTTTCTATTGTTTCTTTGTCTATTCTTGGTTTGTAATAGAAACCTTCAAAGTATGAATCGGTAACAAGTTTAATTAAATTTTTATATCCAACTTCATTTTTTGCTAGAAGTACTAATCTTGTTCTTCTATTATCTACTCCGCCTTGTTTATCTTTTCTTTTTCTGCTTGCAACATAGAAATCTACTCCGATAATTGGTTTGATTTCATTTTTTTTACAGACTTGATAGAAATCTATTATTCCATACATATTTCCAGCATCTGTAAGGGCAAGGGCGGGCATTTCTAGCTTTTTTGCCATCTTAACAAGATCCTTTATTTTAGGTAGGGCATTCAAAAGTGAATAGTGGCTATGGGTATGTAAATGGATAAACTTCGATGACATATTTGTATATTATAGCTTTTATTTGAAAAATCAAAAAGCTGAAATTTTTACGTATTTACAAACATTATTAGGTGAGTAAATTAGACAAGG